>JAITUX010000092.1 GCA_031286085.1 Candidatus Adiutrix sp.
GGCGAGTTCCGGCGGCGCTCACGGAAGCCCCTGGGGTCCAGGGGCGGAGCCCCGGCGCGGGTGGGGTCCGGGGCAGGGGCCGCGCAGGCCCCTCCCCCGGCGGGGCGCGGGGCGGAGCCCCGCCATGTCCACCCGGCAGGCCGCCGGAATCCATATTTCCAAACCAAGGCCCAGAAAACCGTCCGCTGGTTCAGGCGAAAGCCAGGCCGGCGGCCAGAAGCGCCAGGCCGGCCGCGCCGCCCAGGAGCGCGAAGATCCGGGGGAACTTGGCCAGGCGGGGGGCCAGGAAGCGGTTCAACAGAAGAACCTTGCCCCAGAAAATGAAAAAATCCAGGGCCAGGGCCGGGGGGGCGGAAGTCTCAAGAAGGGCGGACAGGCCGAAAGGGAAAAAAGCGGTCGTCAAAAAGGCGCTTATGGCCAGCCTGGTCATGGCCAGGCCGGGATGGTCGCCCTTCCGGCGGGCCGCGAAGGGCGCCAGGGCCAGGAAGAGGCTGATAAGGCCCAGGGCCCCCGCCGGGCCGGCCTGGGACAAAAGCGGGGCGGCCGCGAAAACGCCCAGGCCCGGCAGATCCCCGGGCAGGCCGCGCCTTAAGGCGTAAAAGCACAGGCCAAGCCAGGCCAGGACCAGGATAAGCAGGTGAAATAGGATTTCCGCGTTGCCGGAACGCCCAGCGGCCCGCCCGGACAGGAGGAGGCCGCGCCCGGCCTGGGCCAGGGGGCCTATGAAGAGGGCCAGCCAGAAAGCCGGCCCGGACCAGGCGAAATCCAGAAAAGGCGGCAGGCTGTCGTTGGGCAGGAACAAAAACCCGGCCCAGGGGCCGGCCAGGCCCAGCCAAGGGCCCGGCCGGAGCGTGCCGGGCCGGAGGGTTCCGACCCCGCCCGCCAGGAGTGGGACCAGGGCCAGGTAAGCCAAAAGTGAAAGATGGAACAACATATTCTCCGTTAGGCCCCGGACCCCCCGTCCGACAGGCGGCAGGTCAGTGCGGAGACCGGTTGCCGAAGCCGGAGGGACGTCCCGGTAAGAGCCAAGCGAAAAGGCCGGCAAAGCCGGCCTTTTCTTCTCTTGAGGCTCAAACAGGTCAAGGCAGTTTCAGGCCTTTTTCCTGGTAATACTTGGCCGCGCCGGGATGGAGGGGCACGGTCAGGCCGGTCAGGGCGGTCTCCAGGGTGATCTCCTTGGCCTTGGCGTGCGCGGCGTGCACGGTCTCCAGGTTTTCAAACAGGGCCTTGGTGAATTTGTAGATCACCTCTTCCGAGACCTGGTCGTGGGTGACGAGCAGGGCCATAACGGCCGGGGTGAGGGTTTCCTTGTCCATGCCCTGGTAAGTGCCGGCCGGAATCGAATCAGGCACGAAATAGGGATGGGCCTTGGCCAGGGTGGCCATGAACCCGCTGTCGAAGCTGACCAGGGTCACGTCCTTGGTGTTGGCCAAATCCATGATGGAGGCCGTGGGGTAGCCGGCCACGACGAAACCGGCGTCGATCTGGTTGTCCTTGAAGCGGTTGGTGGTGGCCCCGAAATCCAAAAAGTCCGCCTTCACGTTGTCGTAGGTCAGGCCGGCCACCTTGAAAATGGCCTGCACGTCCGCCTCCACGCCGGAGCCGGGAGCGCCCACGCCGACCCTTTTGTCCTTGAGGTCGGCTATGGCCTTGATGTTGGAATCCTTGGTCACGATGAGCTGCACGTGTTCCGGGTAAAGGGAGGCTATCACGCGCAGGTTCTTGACGGGCTTTTCAAACATCTGCTGGCCGTTGTAGGCCCAGTAGCAGGTGTCGTTCTGGGCGAAGGCCACGGCTATCTGGCCCGCGCCGACCAGGTTGATGTTGGCCACCGAGGCGTTGCCGGTTTCCGCCGTGGCCTGGAGGCCGGCGTCGCTGACCGCCTTGGCCATGGCCCCGCCTATGGGGTAATAGGTGCCGGCCGTGCCGCCCGTGGCGATGGAGATGAATTCCTGGGCCGCGGCAGCGGGGGCCAGGCCGATGAGGGCCAATAACAGGGCCGGAATAAACGCGCTTTTGATTTTCATGTCTGGTTTTCCTCCTCTTGGGTTGCGGTTGAATGAACAGGCCGTCCGGACCTGGCCTTGGCCGTCTGGATTATATGGATAAAGGCCAGGACGATCAGGCCGGCCAGATCGGATTTCGTGCCGGGGACCAAAAGGCTGACGGCGCCGGCCAGGGCCAGAAAGCGCCAGGGCCAGTTGAGGTGCGCCCGGTAATGCCCTATGGTGGTCATGGACAGCAAAAACACGCCCAGGACGGCCGAGAAAACGGCTTGCAGGAGTTCCAGGGAAAAATGCCCGTCAAAAAGCAGGATCGGGTGGTAGATGTAGATATACGGCACCAGGAAGCCGGCCAGGGCCAGCCGGAAAGCCTTGAACCCGGTGCGCATGGGGTCGGCGCCGGCGATGCCGGCCCCGGCGTAGGCGGCCAGGGCCACGGGTGGGGTCAGGTCGGCCGCTATGCCGAAGTAGAAGACGAACATGTAGGCGGCCATGGGCGGAACCCCCAGCTTGAACAGGGCCGGGGCGACCATGGTGCTGGTGACTATGAAGTTGGCCGTGGTGGGCAGCCCGGTGCCCAACAGGATGCTGGCGCACATGGTCAGGAGCAGGGTGGGCAAGAGGTGGCCGCCGGCCAGATCGACTATGCCGCCGGCGATGCGCAAGGCCAGGCCGGTGAGCGTGCCCGTGCCCACGATCATGCCCACGCAGGCGCAGGCGCAGGCCACGCTGAGGGAGGAGCGGGCCCCGGCCTCGAAGGCCTCCAAAAGTTTCGCGGGGGTCAGCCTGGTTTCCCGGTTAAGCCAGGACAGGGGGACGCAGATAAGGATGCCGTAAAACGCGGCCTTGAGCGGGGTGTTCCCGGAAAGCAGAAAATAGATGATGGCCGCGAGGGGCAGGAGCAGAAAGCCTTTGGTCCTAAGGAGCCGCCATACTTTCGGCAGCCTCTCCCGGGGCAGGCCGCGAAGGCCCAGGCGCCGGGCCTCAAAATGCACCTGCACCATGACCGCCGCGTAATAGAGCAGGGCGGGGATTATGGCCGCCACCGCCACTTCCAGGTAAGGGCGGCCCATCATCTGGGCCATGATGAAGGCCACCGCCCCCATGACCGGGGGCATGATCTGCCCGCCCGTGGAGGCCACGGCCTCCACGGCGCCGGCGAAGGCCCCCTGGTAGCCCACGCTCTTCATGAGGGGTATGGTGAACATGCCGGTGGTGCAGACATTGGCCACCGAAGAGCCGGAAACCGTGCCCATGAGGCCCGAGGCCACCACCGCCACCTTGGCCGGGCCGCCGGAGGACCAGCCGGCCAGGGCCAGGGACAGGTCGATTATGAAACGGCCTATGCCGGTGCGCTCCAGGACCGCGCCGAAGAGGATGAACATGAACACGTAGGTGGAGGAAACCTCCAGGGGGGTGCCGAAGAGGCCCTCGGTGCCCAGATACATATGGTTGATTATCCGGCCCGGGCTGAAGCCGCCGTGCCGCAGCATCTGGGGCATGGCGCGCCCGAAAAGGCAGTAGAGCAGCGCGGCTATGGCCAGGCCGGAAAGCACCGGGTTGGATATGCGCCGCGTGGCCTCCAGGATCATGATTATGAGCAGGAGCCCCATGACCAAATCCGTCGCGTTCGGGGTGCCGGAACGCCGGGCTATGGCCAGGAAGTTGAACACCAGGTAGAGGCAGGCGGCCGCGGCCAGGCCGGCCAGGAGGAAATCGGGCCAGGGCGCGTAATCATGGCGCCGCCCCTGGCGGAAGGGGAACAGCAACAGGGTCAGGACCAGGGCGAAGGCCAGGTGCACCGCGCCCTGGGTCTGGGCCTGCAAGAGCCCGAAACCTGAAGTGTAAAGGTGAAAACAGGCCATGGCCAGGGCCAGGGCGGTCACCAGCCGGCCCTGCCAGCCGGCCAGCGGGCGGAAGCGCGACTCGGTGTCATACTTGCGCAGAAGCCCGTCCAGGTCCAGGGCGGCCGCCCCTTCTTCAGCCGGTGAGTTTGGCGAGGTCATGTCCGCTCCCATGTATGGCGGAAAAAATTTCTACGGCCGCCACAGGGTTGACCTGGCGGGTGAAAACGTAAGCCGCCGCCCCGCGAAGTCGGCGAAAAGGGGCCGCCAGGGCCCCTCGGCCGGGCGAAACTCGTTGCGGCCGAATTCGGCGTCGCCCACCCGCAGGTGTATTTCCGTCCAGCTTTGCCGGCCGCCTTCGACCAGCATCCAGGGCGGATCCAACCGGAAGCGCCCCCCCTCGGGGGCGGCGAAGGGCAGCCCGGCGTTGTGGGACTGGACCCTCTCCCGGACTCCCCAGATCCGGCCCCCGATTACCCGGTAATAATCCTCCACCGGCGTCTTCTGCACGGAGTGCGTGTAGCGGGTCGCATACTCCCGGCCCAAGGGCAGAAGAACCCGGAAAACCTCGGCCCCGTCTTCACCGCGCACGGTCAGGCCGTCCAAGGGCCGGCCGGCCAGGCTGGCCAGGCCAAGCCCGAAAAAGCAAATCCACCAACCGGCCCGCCGGAGCGGCCCGGCCCGGTTTTTGTGGGGAGTGGAAATTATAGCAACCACCCCGGCCCTTGTCAAACCTTCGGAGCTTCGGGCGAGAAGGCGGCGCAAATGCGGTTGCGGCCGGAGTTCTTGGCCTGGTAGAGGGCGGCGTCGGCCCGGGCGATGAGGGCGTGCATATCCTCCCCCGGGCCCAAGGCGGCCACGCCCCCGCTGACGGTTACGGACATGGCCGGGCCGCCGCCGTCGATACGGTCGATCTTGGCGGTGGCGATGCTCTCCCGGACATGTCCGGCCACCTTGAGGGCGGTGACCAGGTCCAGGTTGGCGCACAGGAGGAGGAATTCCTCGCCGCCCAGGCGCACGGCCAGGTCGGCGTTCCTCCGGGCCGCGTTTTTGATTATGCCCGCGCAGACCTGAAGCACATGGTCGCCCTGGTTGTGGCCCCAGGTGTCGTTGACCTTCTTGAACCAGTCGATGTCGAAGATGATGGCCGACACGGGCTGCCCGGCTTCCAGGGCCTGGCGGATAAGGCCGGGGCCTTTCTGGCGGAGACGGTGGCGGTTGCCGAGCCTGGTCAGTTCGTCCACGCTGGCCAGGGCGGTCTGCTTTTTCAAATCGTCCTTGAGGGAGGCGATGAGGCCTTCGGCTTCCTTGAGCCGGCTGGAAAAGACGTCGGTGGAGGCCAGGGTCTGCCCGGTTTCGGCCAGGAGGCTTTCCAGGTAGGGCTTGAGTTCGTCGGAGCGGCCCAGGCCGGCCATTTGCCGGCTGGTGCTGGTCAGCACCTCCATGAAGTGGTCGTTCTGGTCCCTGGCGCTGCTCAGGCTTTCCGTCATGCGGTCGGAAACGCTGATGATGGCGTCGGCGGCCTGGTTTATGGCGCCGACCCGGGCCGAATCCGGCTCCTCGCCATAAAAGAAGTTGTAGAGGCTGTTGGAGACCCGGCGGCTGAACTTCACGTTCTTGGCCAGGAGCCGGTTTATGGCCTTGTTGATTTTAGGCTGGGCGTAGGTGAGGTAGTCATAAAAAAGGCGGTAATTCTTCGGCGTGGCCGGGATGCCCCGGTTGGCTATGAAGGGCAGGAGCTTTTTGACCACTTCGTAGGACGCGGCCAATTCATCCGGGAAGCTTTCCGAACTTTCGGACAGGTCGTCGTCAGACCAGGGTGGATCGGGGCTGTCCAGGCTCATAAAAGGCTCGCCGTCATGCTGATGTGACAATACGGAGTTCGTATTATATCATAAAGATAGACGGGGCCATAACAGTTTTTCAAGAGCTTCGCTCAGTACCCGGCGTCCAAATCCACCGGCCGGATGGCCACGGCCCGGCCCTGGTCGTTGAAATCAAGGATGACCCCGTTGAGGCGCACGCCCCGGTCGGCCGGCTCGAAGCGCCGGGGCCGGCCGGTGAGGAAGGAGGGCAGCACGCTGGCCCGGCTCATGCCGATGATGGAATCGTGGGGGCCGCAGAGGCCCACGTCGGTCATATAGGCCATACCCCCGGGCAGGAGGCGGGCGTCGGCCGTGGGCACATGGGTGTGAGTGCCCAAAAGGGCCCCGGCCCGGCCGTCGAGGTGGGCGGCCAGGGCTTTTTTTTCGCTGGTGGTCTCGGCGTGGAAATCAATGACGGTGACGAGGGCCCCGGCGGCCCGCATTTCCGCTAGGATTTGGTCCGCCTTGCGGAAAGGGCAGTCCAGGGCCGGGTTCATGAAAACGCGGCCCATGAGGTTGGCCACGCCCACCCGGACCCCGCCGGGGGTTTCGGCCACAATCCAGCCCCGGCCCGGGCAGGGCTCGGGATAGTTGGCCGGACGCAGCACCCGGCTATCCCGGACCAGGGTCTCCTCCAATTCCGGAAAGCGGAAGGTGTGGTTGCCGCCGGTGAGCGCGGCCAGGCCGCAGTCCAGGAGTTCCCGGGCTTCCTCCGGCTTGAGGCCCAGGCCGCCCGAGGCGTTTTCCGCGTTGGCCAGGACCAAATCCACGGCTTCCCGCCCCACCAGGCCCGGCAGAAGGTCGCGGACCGCCCGGCGGCCGGCCCGGCCGAAGACGTCGCCCAGGAATAAAAGGCGGGTCATGCCGGGGAGCGTCCGCGGGCCAGGGAGGCGGCCAGGCCGGCCAGGCACAGGGGGGAGAAGACGGCGAAACAGACCGTGGCGGCCCGCATGAAATCCGGGTAGCGGTCGGCGGTGATGCGGCCGGGGCCGATGACCAGGCCGAAAATCAGGGTGGTCAGGGCCAGGCTGAAGGCCTGGCCGCAGAGGCGGGTGGCGGTGATGGTCCCGGAGGCCTGGCCGACCTTGTCCGGCGGGGCCGAACCGATGATGGCGCTGGAATTGGGGGCGGCGAAGGTGGCGAAGCCCAGGCCCAGGGCGGCCAGGAGGACGAGGAAGACCGGGATGGGGGTGGCCGGGGTCAGGACCAGGGCCAGGGCGGCGATGGCCGCCCCCAGGACGGCCATGCCGGCCGAGGTCAGGAGCCGGGAATCCAGGCGGTCGGACAGGCGGCCGGCCAAGGGGGTCAGGAGGGCCTGGCAGGCCGGCTGGGTCATCATGAGGAGCCCGGCCCGGGCGGCGGTCAGCCCCTGGTTGTATTGCAGGTAAAGGCTAAGGATAAGCCCCAGGCCGCTGGAGGCGCTGTAGCTGATGAAGGCGGCCAGGGAGGAAAAGGCGAAACGCCGGCTGCGGGTGAAAAGCCGCACCTCCAGGATGGGCTGGGCGAGTTTGAGGCTGTGGCGGACAAAGGCGCCGCCCAAAAGGAGCCCCAGGAGCGCGGCCGGGGGGCCGACCGGCCGGGCGATGACCGACAGGCCCCAGAAGAGGGCCAGGACGGCCGCGGCCCACAGGGCCGCCCCGAAGAAATCGAAGGCCTCGCCCCGGGCCGGGCGCTGTTCCAGCCCGGTCAGGAGAACCAGGACCAGGGAAGGCAGAAAACCCAGGGCGCTGACCCAGAACACGGAACGCCAGCCGAACCAGCCCACCAGGCCGCCGCAGACGGCCGGCCCCAGGCTCAGGCCGAGGTAAACCGCGGAAATGGTGTAGCCCAGCACCTGGCCCCGTTTGTGGGGCGGATGGATTGAGGCGACCATGGCCATGAGATTGGTGAAGGTCAGGGCCAGGCCCAGGCCGGACAGCACCCGGCCGGCCAAAAGGGTCCGGATGCCGCCGGACAGGGCGCTTAAGGAGAAACCCAGGATGGCGGCGGCCAGGGCGGCCACGGTGGTCCGGCGGCGGCCCAGGATGTCGGCCAGGCGGGCGCCGGGGGCGGCCACGACCGCCATGGGCAGCATGAGGCTCAAGGGAATCCAGCCCAGCATGACCGCCGAAAGCCCCAGGTCCCGCTCCATGTCCGGCAGGCCCACGTTGAGGCCGGTGAAACCCAGGTTGCCCAGGAGGTTGGCCAGGATCGAGGTGGCCAGGACCAGGCGGCGGTCACGGTCGGAGACCGCCGGGGACGGCTGAGCCTCCGGAGGCGGAGAGCCCATGTCAGGCGGAGAGGCCGAAGCTGGCCAGGGCCGGGGCCTGGTCGGGAAAGAGATTCAGCCGCTTGTCCGGGTCCAGGACCCGGAAGAGGCGGCTTAAGTTCGGCTGTTGGGCCGGGTCCACCAGGAAAGCCGTCCGGCCGGGCTTTTTCCGCCCGGCGGCCAGGAGGAGCCTTAGTTCCCGGGCGGTGAGGCTGGTCAGGCCTTTGAGGTCCACCACCAGGGCGCTGCCGCCGGCCTTGAACATGGCCTCGACCTGGGCCGGGAGCCGGTCGCCCGCCCGGTCCAGGTCTTCGTCGGCCAGGACGAGCGTGAAGGCGCCCCCGGGGCCGGCCGAAAGCTCCGGGCCGCTGTCCGCCGCCGGCTCGTGCGCCTCGAAAACCTGGCTGTAGTCGTCGTCAGGGTGATAGTCATAGGCCACGGCCACGTTGGGCGTTTCGCCCTCCTCCAGCTTGGTCTCGGCCTCGCTCAGGGTTTGGGTCAGGGCGTCCAGCCAGTCCACGGTGTCCAGGCCGTCGCTTGACAGGCGGTTGAGTATGGCTTCGGCCGTATCCAGCACCTGGAGGAGCAGGTCGATGACCGGCTGGGGGCAGTCGATCTGTTTTTCCCGGATGGTCTGGAGCAGGGTTTCGGCGTTATGCATGAGATGGTAGAAATTCTGGAGCTCCAGGAAGCCGCTGTTCCCCTTGAGGGTGTGCAGGGTGCCCATGAGAGTGTTCAGGGAATCCAGGTCGCCCGGATTCTTTTCCAGGACCAGAAGCTGGCCGCCGGCCGTGCCCAGATGGTCACGCGCGTCAAATATGAATTCGCTCAGCAAGGCGTCGTTCATGGGGAGTCTCCAACCGCGCCGGCCCTGGAAAGGTGGCGGACTTAAAGGCCTGACGTTTTTTACAAGTTTCGCCATTATAGCAGGGCGGGCCGGTTTTGACAAGTTGAAGGCCCCGGTCGAGGGCTCTTTTGGTCAAGGCGGTTTTATGCTAAAATGGACCGTCCCCGATAAGGACGCCTTAGTTTTTGAAGGGCCGGGGGAGCCGTGCCGAAATACGACCTTATAATCCTGGGCGCCGGGCCGGCCGGTCTGGCC
>JAITUX010000109.1 GCA_031286085.1 Candidatus Adiutrix sp.
GGCCGCCGCGGTACGACCCTGCCAAGGGCGGCCTTCGGGGTCCTCGGCCACGGCGGCCGGGGCGGCCAGGTGGAAGGCGTGGCGGTGCCGGATGCGGCCGGTGCGGTCCAGCAACATGAAAGACTGTAGAACATTCAGGTAGTTCTCCGGCGTAAGGCTTGTTTTCGGATTTTCCAAGTCGATTATGGCCGCGTCTGGTCCCGGGGGCGAGCCGGTCCGGGGGGCGGAGACCAGATAGCCCTTCCAGCGGGCGTGGTCGGCGGGGGATATTTCCAGGCCGTCGCGCCGCAGACGCCCCATATAACTGCGGTCCGGGTAAAACTGCCCGGCGTTTATGAGGGCCGGGAGCGAAGGGAAACGTTCGCCCCAGCCGCTCAGGTTGGCGGGTTCGGGGAACTCGCTCTCGTGGTAAGGTTTGAAAAGGTAGCGGGCCGGAGAGAAGCGGGCCAGGTACAGGTCGCTGGGACCGAAGCGGGCTCCATAGATGATTTTGGTCCTGGCCCAGTCGAAGCCCGGGGCTCCGGTCCGCCAGGTGAATCGCTCCACCCGGGGACGATCCAGGAGCCGGCGGGCCAGGGTTTCAGCCAAGCCGGCCAAGGCTTCCGGGGCGTTTTCGGCGTCTTCGCCGGTAAAGCGGAGATTGGGGCCGCCGAAGGGGCGGCGGTCGGTCACGGTTATGGCGCCTTGGGCCGTCGGCATGGTCAATTCAAGGCTTTCCGGCCAAGGATTCAAAGTTTCGCCGAAGGTCAGGGAAATGGTCGTTTCCGGCTGGCCGTCAAGGCCGGGCACGGAGAGCGTTCGGGTGCGCCCGCCCTGGTCCGGCAAAAAGCCGGCCAGCCGCCAGATGGCCGCCTTGAGCCGCTCCCGGCCCGAAAAATCAGCCAGGGCGGCTTCATCGGCCGCGGCCGGCCCGGCTATAATTGAGAAGGCCAGAAGTCCGGCCCAGATAGGTATTTTATTTTTTTTTAACATAGTGTATAGTTGGAAATAACGTAAGTATAGTCGGAAGCCTTTTAGGCTCAAACGCGCTCATCCAGGTTCCTTGGGCGTCCGGAACCGCTGACTATTGTAACACATGAACCATCCGGGACGCTGGAAAAACTTGTCTTTAAATATGGAGGAAAAGCTATGCCTGCTGAAATCATCAAAGGTTTGCCCGTAGCCACGGCCATGCGTGAAGAAATCACCGCCCGAGTCAAGAATATGGGGGGGATCCTGCCTAAACTGGCGGTGGTTCTGGTGGGCGATGACGAAGCTTCCCGCGTCTATGCCCAGTCCAAGGAAAAAGTCGGCGAAAAGATGGGCATCAAGGTTGAACTGCATGTCCGCCCGGCCAGCACCACTGAAGCCGAGGTCATCAAACTTGTTGACCAGTTGAACGCGGACAAGAACGTCCACGGCATCCTGGTGGAATTGCCCCTGCCCAAGACCATCCAGAAGGAAAAGGTCATGAACCGCATCGACCCCCTCAAGGATGTCGACGGCGTCCACCCGGTCAACCGCGGCTATCTTCTGGGCGGTCAGGAGCACCTGGCCTTGGTGCCGGCCACGCCCTTGGCCTGCATTGAGCTGATTCAGCGCAGCGGCCTGACGCTCCAAGGCAAGCGGGTCACCTTGGTGGGCCGGGGCGACACGGTGGGCCGCCCCCTGGCCAGCCTCCTCATCAAACGCGACGCCACCATAACCGTTTGCCACACCAAGACGGTGGAGCTGGCCAACACGGTCAAGGCCGCGGAAATCGTGGTGGCCGCGGCCGGCTTCCCCAAGCTGGTCCAGGGGAACATGCTGGCCCCGGGCCAGACCGTCATTGACGCCGGCATCAACCAACTGCCTGACGGCAACCTCTGCGGCGATGTGGACACCGAGGCGGCCAGCCAAATTGTCCGGGCCATCACTCCAGTGCCGGGCGGCGTTGGTTCCCTGACCACCACCGTCATCATGCAGAACCTCTTAAAGGCCATCGAACTGCAAGGTTTGATCTGAACCCGGCGCGAATAATCAGCGCCAAGCCAGGAGACTCACGCCATGACCGACGTCCCCAGCAATTTCTATGAAATGACCATAACCGACTTCCTGAAAATAGCCGCCTCCAGTTCCCATGTTCCCGGCGGCGGCAACGTCTCGGCCGTGGTGGCCACCTTGGGGGCCTCCATGGGGGCCATGGTGGCCAGCCTGACCGAAGGCAAAAAAGGCTATGAGGAACATCAGGCGGCCAACTCGGCCGTGCTCAAGGCCTTCATGGCCGGCATCGAAAACCTCAAACAATTGACCAAGGGCGATGTGGAGGCCTTTGACGCCTACATGAAGACCTTCAAGCTGCCCAAGGACACCGAGGAACAAAAGAAAGCCCGCGCGGCGGCCATTGAGGACGGGGTCAAGAAGGCCACCCTGGCCCCCATGAAGATCTGCCGTCAGTGCCTGGACCTTATGCGGGAGGCGGCCAAGCTGGCCCCCTTCGGCAACAAGGGCGCCATAAGCGACTGCGGCGTCTCGGCCATAATTCTGGAAGCGGCCATCCGCGCGGCCATGCTGTCGGTGGATATCAACCTTCCGGCCATCAAAGACGCCGCCTTCGCCGCCGACATCGTCAGCGAGCGCGGCCGCCTCTTCGCCGAGGCCGAGGAACTCAAGACTTTTGTGCTGACCCATATGCGGGCCCGCTGGTAAAATAAGCCGGCTTTATTGACCACAGACCAGGGGGAAGGCCGGGGTTTTCGGCCTCCCCCTGGTCATGTTTTAAAGGCCGGCGGATTCGCCAATATCGATGAGCTTGATGAGGTTGGTGGTGCCGGAGGTCTGGAGCGGCAACCCGCAGGTCAAGAAGACCCGGTCACCCTTGGAGGCTATGCCGTTGCGCACCAGCCACTCGCTGGCCAGTTGTTCCAGGAGGACTATGGAGTCGCAGGGCTGGATCAGGGCCGGGATGACCCCCCAGGACAGGGACAGCTGGTG
>JAITUX010000247.1 GCA_031286085.1 Candidatus Adiutrix sp.
CGAAAACGTTGGCCTGGGACTCCCGCATGAGGCGGATATGGTCTTGGACCGCCTCGTTGGTGCAGAGTTCATAAAGGGTATGAAAAACCACCTCGCCGTCGAAATGGACCACGGAGACCTTTTCCGCGGCCGGGGCCGGGGCGGCCGCCTGGGCCGCCGGGGGGGCCTTCTCCGGCCCTCCCGGTATGAGCTTATCCAAAAGGGCGCCCATCTCCGCCAGTTTTTCCAGGAGCGCGGAGCCGCCGCCCCCAGCCGGGGCCGCCGGTTCCGCGCCGGCCTCGGCCTGGCCGGCGGCCTCGGCCATGAAGCCCAGGCCCTTGAGAAGGTCAATCTTGTTCCGCAGCTGGGTCAGGTTGTCCTGGATCTCGTCGGCCGAATCCATGATGCTCATGGAGGCCTTTTCCGTGAGGTCCATGATCTCTTCCAGCTGCCCCTTGGCGCTTTCCAGCTGCTGGCCGGTGTCGTCCAGGGCGTTGGCGGGCATATCCGCGGGCAGTTCCTCCACCGAGACCGAGAGCTGGCGGGCCAGGCGGCCCACCTTGTCGAACAACTCCTGGGACAACTCCCTAAAAAAGGTGTTGGCCGACATGGTCTGGAGCCCGGCCGCGCCCGGAACCCCGCCCGCCGCCTCGTCCGGGGCTTCGCCCGGCCGGGTGGCCTCCACCAGGTCCGGGCAGACCCTGATCTGGTAAACCGCCTCCTGGGTCACGATGCGGAATTCGCCGACGCCCAGCTCAAAGGCGATTATGGGAGGGAGATTGTTCATGGGCCTCCTGGATTACCGTGAAACCAAACACGCCAAGGCGGGCTTCTGGCAAAAACAATATCTTTAATATTTTACCCGCTTACCCCACCCAAGTCAAGCTGGCGCCCATAGCCGGCGCGCCGGGGAAGCGGGCGGGCTTTCGCGGCCTTGGGCCAGGGGGCCTCAAGGCCCCGGCTTGACGGGAAGGGGCGGATGAGTTATTTCTTAAGGCGGGGGAAGTGTTGATTAATGAGGCTTTTTGTCCCCTTGATCGTCAGGAATTTCATACTTGGGAGAGGATCATGAGGGTAGCCCCTTCGGTATATTTTTATCCCTTCAGTTCGCCCGTGGAAAACAACTGCAACACCATCGTGCTGGACGGGCCGGAGAAAGTCCTCATCGACCCCGGGCACAAGCACCTGTGGCCGGCCCTGGCGGCCCGGCTGGAGGAAGACGGCTTAAGCCCCCGGGACATAAGCCTGGTCATCCACACCCACTGCCACCCCGACCACATGGAGGCCGGGGAGATACTGGAATTCGATTACGGCGCGGTCCAGGCCATGAGCGGGACGGAAGCCGAATTCCTGGCCGGGCCGGGCCGGGAGTTCTTTCCCTGGATGGGTCTGGATTATCCCCGGGGCTCCATCGGCCGCCTTTTGGAGCCGGGCCCCCTGGATTTGGGCGACAAGGTCATAGACCTCCACCTGACCCCCGGCCACAGCCCGGGCAGCCTCTGCCTCCACTGGCCCGAGGCCGGGGTGCTGATAACCGGCGACGTGGTCTTCGCCGGCTCCATAGGCCGGATGGACTTCAAGGGCGGCGACCCGAAGGCCTTGGCGGCCAGCCTGGCCAGCCTGGCCGCCCTGGAAAAGGTGGATTTGCTTCTGCCCGGCCACGGCCCGTCCGTGGTCGGGCCGGAACGCATCAAGGCCAATTTCCAACAGGCCTTCCGTTTTTTCTGGTAACCAGGGCTGAGCCCTGGACCCAAGGCCGGCGGACGACAGGTCAACTATGAGGCCGGCAGCCGAAGCCGGAAGGCCGCCGGAAGTCAAAGCGCCATCGGCCGGCGGTCGGTTCATTCTTAAATAATCGCTGATTAATGAGGATTTTTGTTCACTGGCCAGGCGCGAAGAGCGCCGCCAGGGGACAAAAAGACCATTAATCAGACCATTGAAAGAGAGATGATTCATGCTAAATAATCATGTAAAGTCGGCCTTCCTCCTGACCTCCCTGACCCTGGTCTTCCTGGCCTTCGGCATGCTTCTGGGCGGGAACCAGGGTTTGAAGGTCGCCCTGGTTCTGTCCCTGGTGATGAACCTGGCGGCCTGGTGGTTTTCGGCCGATTTGGTGCTGGCCCAGACGGGCGCCCGGATTGTGGGCCCGGAGACGGCCCCGGAACTTCACGCCCTGACGGCCCACCTGGCCGAGCGGGCGGAACTGCCCTACCCGCGCCTGGCCGTGGTGGACGACCAGGCCCCCAACGCCTTCGCCACCGGGCGCGACCCGGGCCACGCGGTGGTGGCCGTGACCACGGGCCTTTTGAACCTGTTGAACCGCGAGGAACTGGCCGGGGTGCTGGGCCATGAATTGACGCATGTCAAGAACCGCGACATCCTCGTGGGCTCCCTGGCCGCGGTTTTGGCCGGGGCGGTCATGTTCCTGGCCAACCTGACCCGCTACGGCTTTTTGGCCTTCGGTTCCGGCCGGCGCCAGGGCCGGGGCCACCCGGTCGCGGCCATCCTCATGGCCGTGCTGGCCCCCATGGCGGCCCTCATCATCCAGGCGGCCATTTCCCGCTCGCGGGAATACCTGGCCGACGACGGGGGGGCCGACATAGCCGGCACCCCGGACGGCCTGGCCTCGGCCCTGGACAAGCTGGGCCGCTGGTCGGGCCAAGGCCGGCGGAGCGTCCCGGCCGCGGCCCACCTGTATATCGTAAGCCCCCTGAACCTGCGTTCCTTGACCAACCTCTTCGCCACCCACCCGCCCCTGGAGGAGCGCATCGCCCGGCTGCGGGGCGAGATAATATGAGCGGGGCCGCCGCCCGCGCCCTTCTCCCCGGCCTGGCCCTGGCTCTTGTCCTGGGCCTCTCTCCGGGCTTCTTCCGGCCCGGGGCGGCCTTGGCCGAAACCGCGGACCCCTGGAGCCCCCTCGACCCCGGCCGGCCCGGCCCGGCCGGGCGGCGCACGCCCATTGTGGCGGCCATTGAAAAGGCCCGGCCGGCCGTGGTCAGCGTCTATGCCCAGGCCTCCGCCCGGCGCGAGCCCTCGCCCTTCACCGGCGACCCCTTCGCCGACGACTTCTTCCGGCGCTTTTTCGGCGACCCGGGCCTGGCCCGGCCGGCCACCAGCCTGGGCTCGGGGGTCATCATCGACGGCCGGCGGGGCCTGGTGGTGACCAACGAGCACGTCTGCGCCGGCGCCTCCAAGATAGTGGTGGCCCTGGCCGACGGCCGGGAACTGCCGGCCGAACTCCTGGGGGCCGACGCCGGCCACGACCTGGCCCTTCTGGCCGTAAAGGCCCAGCCCCTGCCCCAGCTTTCATTGGGCGACAGCGACGGCCTCATGAT
>JAITUX010000253.1 GCA_031286085.1 Candidatus Adiutrix sp.
AGGCTCTCGAACTGCCGGGGGCCCGGGGGCACGGAATCGTAACCGGCCGGGAACTGGATAAGGCCGCCCCAATTCTGGCCCGGCGAGGCCTGGGCGGAGATGAAATCGCCGATTTTCGGGGCGCTGGAGGTGCTTCTGGGCGGCAGGGTGGCCCCATTGATGGTGGTGGTGCGGTTCTCGTTTATGTGGCGGACGACGTCCTCGGACGTGGCGGTGATGTTGCCCCGCGCGTCCGTGGGCAGGACTATGGTTATCTCCCACTTCTGAACCCGGGGGTCGTTGTTCCAGGCCACGGTGGAGGTGACGCCGTTGGTGTGGCTTTCGCCCTTGACGAAGCGCACGGCTATGTTTTCCGGGTCGGCCTTGGGGCCGTAGGGCTCCCGGCTTTCGAGATGGGGGACCAGGGCGGCGAGCTTGAGGTCGTTGTCGCCGCCGGGAAGCTCGAAGGTGAAGGCCGGGAGGTTGGAGATCATGTTGGCGGCGGTGGTATCGGTGTAGAGATCCAGGCCCATGCCCTGGGCGTGCTGGTTGTTGACCTGGAAAATGAGGTTGTCCGCAAAGGATTCGAATTTCAGGGAGAGGTCCTTGAGGGTATGGTCGCGGAATTCCAGCCAGCCGCCCAGGGCGCCGCCCTTTATCTTGCCGGTGACGTCCTCGGGCCAGGGCGGGGAGGTGCGGCGGTTGTTGGCGATGACGCGCAGGTCGCCCGAAACGTCCCGGCCCACGCCGACCTCGAAAACCGAGGTGTTGGCCACCAGGGGGCCGCCGCTCGAAAAGCTCAGGTTGACGGCGCCGGTGGTGGGGTCCTCCCAGTAATCGAAGTCGATTATTTCGCCGAGCTGGAGCATGAGGGCTTCCCGGGAGTCGCGCAGGCTGTTGGCCTCCTGCCGCCGGCTCTTGTCCTCCAGCACCATGACCTGGCCGTTGATCTTGGCTATGGCGTTGATGATCTGGTTTATGCCGTCCACGGCGTTTTCCACGCGGCCGTTGAGTTCCATTCTCAGGTTGTCCATATCCGTCCGGCGCTGGGCCACCTGCCGGGCCAGGTCGTCGGCCAGGTGGACCAGCTCGGCCCGGGTGGGGCTGAGCTCGGCGGCGTCGGCCAGGCTTTCCCAGCCGGCGAAGAAGGAATTCATGGTCGCGTTGATGCCGTAGCCGTCGCTTTCGTTGAAATGGAGTTCCAGGGTGTCGTGGGCGTCTTTCCGGGCCGCCGCCGAACCCATCTCGAAAGTCTTGTTTATGAGGCTGCGGGTCAGGAACTGGTCGTGGTAGCGGGATATGTTCTGGGCCGAGACCCCGGTGCCCATGGCCCCCCAGCGGGAATTGCGCCAGGTGGGCAGGTTTTCCAGGTTGATGCGCTGGCGGGAATAGCCGGGCGTGTTGACGTTGGAAATGTTGTTGCTGACCACTTCCAGGGCGGCCTGGGACAGGTTCAGGCCGGTCAGGGCCACGTATAGGCTGGAGGAAACGCCCATCTCACACCTCCCGGGACAGCTTGACCGGCAGGGTGGGCCGCTTTTCGCCCTGGCCCCCGCCGCTGTTGTAGCCTTCGCCCCGCAACTGGCTGGCCCCGGTCAGGATGTCTATGGATTCGTTGACCAGGCGCAGGCTTTCCGCAATGAAGGCCTGGCCGGCCTCGTTTTCCCGGAGAATCATGTTTTTGAGCCGGGCCAAATCCCGGGCGCCCTCACTCAAGCGGTTCCGCCAAGGCGCGGGCAGGCGGGCCGCCAGGTCGGCCAGAAGGGGCGGCGGGTCCGGGGCCAGGCCCAGGGCCAGGGCCGCCTCGCCTATGGCCGACTCCAGTTCCCGGATATGCTCCAGGATGACCAGCCCCATTTCCTCCTTGCGCCGGGAAGAGGCCCAGAGCGCCTCCAAATCCAGGGCCAGGAGGAGCTTCTTTTCCTCGGCCAGGTGGTCCGCCAGGGCCTGGTAAAGCGCCAGGTGCTCGTCCAGGAGCGCGCAAAGTTCATGTATCCGCCGGATATCCATGCTTGTCCTCTCTATTCGGGATAGGCCCGAACCTGCCGGCCCGCCCCGCCGAACCGGCCTCCGCCGGCCTGGGCCCGGCAATTTCTGCCGCCCGCGCCTCTTCCGGCCGGGCGGGCGCCGCCGGCGGTCCGGAGTTCGGGCCTAAGCCTTGAGGCGCAAAGGCGGCCGGGGCCAGGGTCAGCCGCTCGTAAGTCCTGGGCCCGGGGTTTCCGGGTATGGTCGGCCGCCAGGAGGGGCCCATCACTTCAGGATGTTCTTGCAAGGTTTGTTCCAACCCTTCCTGGCGGGCGATCTGGCCGACCATGGTGTCGGCCAGGCCCAGGCCGCCGGCGCGGCTGAGAAAATCACGGAAGGGCTGCTCGGCGATTTCGCTGAAGGTTTCGCCGCCCGGGGTATGGGCCAGGGCCGAAGGGCGCATGAGCTTGACCAGTTGGTCGATGAAGATGGCCTCGTAATCCGTGGCCGATTTTTTAATCTTGGCCAGCTTTTGCAGGCGCTCGGCCGGGCTCAGGCCGGCCGAGCGGGACTGGCGGGCCGAGGCCTTGGGCGCCTGGCGGCCGGCGGCCCTTTCCCTCAAGGTGCGGCCCTCTTCGGCCTGGCCCTCCAGGAGCCGGCCCAAATCCAGCTCCCCGCCGTTCTTAAGCGCCTCGACCTCCATGACCCGCTTGGATTCACTGGCCCGGGCCGTCCCCCGGAGGGGCTTGACCCCGCCGGGCCGGAGATTCATGACGGTTTCGGCCGGGCGGCCCACGCCGCCTGTTTCCTGGGACATTTTCGCCTCCCGCCGGCCCGGCCCCAAAAAGCCGGCCGGAAAAAATCACATTAGTTTCAAATCGCCGTGCAGGGCGCCGGCGGCCCGGATGGCCTGAAAGATCATGATCAGGTCGCGGGGGGAGGCGCCGATGGCGTTCAAGGCCTTGACCAGGTCGTGGATGGTGGTGGCCCGCTCAAGCAGGAGAAGCTGGTCGGTCTCCTCTTCCCCGGCGGCTTCCGGGGCGGCCTCCGCCTGGTCGAAAGGCCCGGCCTGGGGCAGCGTCTGCCCTTCCTTTATCTGGACCGAAAGGTTGCCGTGGGCCACGGCCACGGTGGATATCCTGACGTTTTCCCCCACCACCACGGTTCCGGTGCGCTCGTCAATGACCACTTGGCCGACGACGTCCGGCTCCACTTCCAGATTCTCCAGTTCCGCCACCATCAGGGCCATGTTTTCCCGGTAATTCAGGGGGACGTTGAACTCGATGGTGGAGGCGTCCAGCGGCTTGGCCGCGGCGCCGGGCAGGCGGAAGTTGACGGCCTCGGCCACCCGGGCGGCGGTGGTGAAGTCCGGCCGGCCCAGCTTGAGGCTCAAGGTTTCCCGGCCCTGCCAGCGGACGGGCACTTCCCGTTCCACCGTGCCGCCCTGGACAATGCGGCCCACGGTGGGATGGTTCCTCTGCTGCGGGCCGCCGGCCTGCCCGGCGGCGGGGAAGGCCCCCACCGAGAGGGAGCCCTGGGCCACGACGTAAACCTTGCCGTCCACGCCCGTGAGCTGGGTGGTCAACAGGGTTCCGCCCTGAAGGCTCGAGGCGTCGCCCAGGGAACTGACCACCAGGTCGATGGTGGCCCCGGGCTTGACGAAGGGCGGCAATTCGGCCGTGACGATGACCCCGGCCACGTTCTTGACCTTGACCGCGGTGGGGTTTATATTCACGTCCATGTTGCGGAGCATGGCGGCCAGGGTCTGGTTGGTGAAGATGGTCTTGTCCTTGTCGCCGGTGCCGTTCAAGCCCACCACCAGGCCGTAGCCCTGCACCTGGTTGGGCCGGACCCCTTCGAAGGAGGCCATTTCCTTGAGGCGGATGCCCCAGGCCGGGGCCGGCCAGGCCGCCAGCGGGAGAAAAAAGCCCAAGAGGGCGGTAATTGTCAGGCGCGTGAGGCTTTTCATAATTTTTCCCCTTCCCGGCCCGGGGCGTATGTATTGATACCCCGGCCGGGAGGCCGGTTTATTAGAACGGCCAGACCGAGTCGAAGAAGCGGGAGAGCCAGCCTTCGCGCTGCTTGCGGCTCAGGTCGCCCTGGCCGGTGTAGTCTATGCGGGCGTCGGCGATATAGGTGGACAGGACGGTGTTGTCGTTGCCGATGTCGTAGGGCCGGACGACGCCCTGGATGGTTATGTATTGCCGCTCGTTGTTGACCAGGATCTCCTGGGAGCCGCGGAGGACCAGGTTGCCGTTGGGCAGAACCTGGATTACGCTGGCCGAGAGGCGGGCGTTCATGCTTTCAGTGCGGGCGGTGGTGCCGGAACCGCTGAAGGAACTGGTGTAGCCGGCGTCAATCCCGACATTGGGCCTCATGTTGAGGGCGTTGAAGACCCCGCCGATGATGGGCGCGTTGGCGGGGTTCTCGTAACCCAGGAGGGCGTTGGTGTTGGCTTGGAGGGAATTCGCGCGGCCGGTGGTGGTGTTGGCGTTTTTGGAGGCCCTGGAGTTTTCCACGATGTTGATGGTGACTATGTCGCCCACCCGGCGGGCCTTGGCGTCGGCGAACAGGTTGACCGAATCTTCTGAAAAAAGAGAGCCTTCGGTGCGGGGGGCCGGTTCGGGAAAAATTTCCGCCGGCGGGTTGGCCAGGGCCGCCTCGGGGTTGGCGGCGGGAATGGGCTGGCGGATGCGCTCGGCGCAGCCGGCCAGGGCGGCCAAGGCGGCCAGGGTGGCCACGGTGGTCAGGAAGGCCCTCAGGATGCTTTTCATGTCTGCCTCGCTTTCAGGCGTCGCCTGGATGGAATAATGGCGGTCAGGGCCGCCGCGCCGTAACCTCTAGCAACCTTCATGCCAGGTCTTGATGATTAATGGTCTTTTTGCCCCCTGGCGGCGTTGCCCGCGTTTTTTAAGGCTCGAAATATTTTTAATATTCCTCGCCATAAAAAATGCTCGCGCCTGGCCAGGGAACAAAAATCCTCATTAATCAGATATTCCTGTTGGCCAAAATAGTCCCGCGCCGGCACGCCGTCCGCGGTGAGTCCAGGGCCGGAGCCTGGCCCCGCCAGGGCTATTGACTAGTGGGAATCGGGGCTTATATTTATATGGTGGTTCCGCACCCCTTGACGCCAATGAGGTGAACATGCCCGACTCCGCCGCCTGGGAGAGCCGCCGCGCCCTGACCGACAACCCCGCCGCCAGCCCGGAGACCTTTCGGCGGGTCGGCCGGGAGCTTTTGGATTTGGGCCAGTTGGCCGAGGCCCTGGAGTTCCTGGGCCGGGCCGGCGACGAGGAGGGCCTCGCGCTCATCCTGGAACGGGCGGTGGCGGAGGGCCATTTCTTTCTCTACCAGGGAGCGGCGGCCAGGCTGGGAGGCTTCAAGCGGGCCGACCTGGAAAAATTGGCGGCCTCGGCGGAAAAAAACGGCCTGGCCCTCTACGCGGCCCAGGCCCGGGCCCTTCTGGCCGACGCCGCAGCGGATTGTTTTAAATGAGCGGCAAAACCTGTTACTACGAAGTGCTGGGCGTTGACCGCCAGGCCGACGCGGCGGCCTTGAAAAAGGCCTACCGGGCCCTGGCCCTCAAATACCACCCCGACCGCTGCCCCGGCGACGTCGAGGCCGAAGCCAGGTTCAAGGAGGCGGCCGAGGCCTACGAGGTTTTAAACGACCCTGAAAAACGCCGGCTTTACGACCAATTCGGCCACGAAGGCTTGAACCGGGCCGGCTTCGGGGGCGGCTTCCAGGATTTCGGCGACATCTTTTCCGCCTTCGGCGGCATTTTTCAGGATCTGTTCAGCACCGCCGGACAGTCGCCCAACCGCCCCCGCCGGGGCCGGGACATGGCCTACGAGGCGGTCGTTGAATTCACCGCGGCCTTCACCGGCACGCCCCTGGAAATAAAGATACCCCGGGAGGAAAACTGCCCGGCCTGCGACGGCAGCGGCTCACGGACCAAGCGCCGCTCCCCCTGCCGGGAGTGCGGCGGAACCGGCCAGGTTTACCAGGGCCGGGGCTTCATCCGCATGGCCGGCATCTGCCCCCTCTGCCGGGGCTCCGGCGCCTACCCCGCCGATCCCTGCGGCG
>JAITUX010000153.1 GCA_031286085.1 Candidatus Adiutrix sp.
TTCATCTTTTTTCTCCTTTAGATGAGGCTATGTCAGAGAATTCAGCAAAATATGCGATTTTTTGTTGAATTCCCATTTAAGCATAGCCATCTTCAGCAGCGAAGTCAAGAACCCCCCAAGGACGGGGGCTTTTTGTCCTTGACAAAAGGCGGCGGCCGGGGCCAGAATACGGCCGAAAATTGTGGCCCCAGGCCTTGACCCTTCTTTAGCCCCGCCTACGTCTCCCGCGCCGACGCCCTCCGGCCGCCTTGGACGAGCCGGTAAACCAACCTCCCCCGAATGGAGAAATATGAAGTGAAACGGCGCAAGAATATCGGGCTCATCGCCCATGACGCCTGCAAGAAAGACATGACCGAATGGGCGGTCTTCAACGCCCGCCGCCTCGCCCACCATAGGCTCGTCTGCACCGGCACCACCGGGAGCCTCATCCAGAAGGTCTTCGCCGAAAAATATCCCGGCCTGGAGGTGGAACTCATTCGCCTCAAGTCCGGCCCTTTAGGGGGCGACCAACAGATGGGCGCCCTTATTGCCGAGGGCCGGCTGGATATCCTCATCTTCTTCACCGACCCCATGACCATGCAGCCCCACGACGTGGACATCAAGGCCCTCATCCGCCTGTCGACCATCGCCAATATCGTGGTGGCCTGCACCAGATCCACGGCCGACTTCATTATCTCCTCGGAACTCTTCGACGGTGATTACGAGTCCATTCCCCCCGACCACCAAGCTTACATAAGCCGGCCTGTCTAACCCCTCTCCTCTAGCATAAAAATTTGAATTTATTTGACATTAGGTCAAAATTTGGTATGATTCCGACACAATAAACTTTTGCTTATCGACATAAGGCCGACCGCGGGATCCAGCCCATGCCGCCAAACGAGTCGCTCCCGGCCGCCCCGGCTTCCCTTCTGGGGACCATAAACGGGCCGGCCGACCTGAAAAAAATACCCCGCCGGGAATTGCCCTTCCTGGCCGAGGAACTGCGCCGGGAAATCATCCGGGTGGTGAGCAGAAACGGCGGGCACATGGCCTCTTCCCTGGGCGCCGTGGAACTCATCATCGCTCTTCACTATGTCTTGAACGCCCCGGAGGACCAGATAATATTCGATGTCGGGCACCAGGCCTACGCCCACAAACTGCTCACCGGCCGCCGGGACCGCTTCGACAGCCTGCGCCTGGAGGGCGGCCTGTCCGGCTTCCCCAGGCGGCGTGAAAGCCCCTACGACAGTTTCGATACCGGCCATTCCTCGACCTCGGTTTCGGCCGCCTTGGGTCTGGCCGCGGCCAGGGACTTGGCCGGCCAGGACCACGTCGTGGCCGCGGTGCTGGGAGACGGGGCCCTGACCGGCGGGCAGGCCCTGGAAGCCTTGAACCACGCCGGGGCCTTGAAAAAGAAACTCCTAATAATTCTCAACGACAACGACATGTCCATAAGTCCCAACGTGGGAGGGCTGTCGGAATACCTGTCCCTTTTGGCCACCCGGGCCGGCCACATCCGGCTGCGGCGGAAAATCAAGGGCGGCCTCACCCAATGCCTGCCCCGCTGGGGACGGCGGCTGATAGATTTCCTGCATCACCTGGAAGAAACCCTTAAGAGTTTCCTGAATCCCCCCAGCAGCCTCTTCGAAGCCCTGGGACTGCGCTACCTGGGCCCCTTCGACGGCCACGACCTGGATATTCTAATAGAAGCCCTGAAGGGCGCCGCCAGCCTGGACCGGCCGGTCTTGATGCATGTGGTCACCACCAAGGGCAAGGGTTACGCCCCGGCCGAAGCCGACCCCCGCGGCTATCACGGCGTGCGCCGGCAGCGGCCGGAGGAAGCGCCGCCGGACCTGCCGGACATAGTGGAACCAGCGGGCACGGACGCGGCCGAAGGCCGTAATTTTTCCGAACTCCTGGGCCGCGCCCTCTTGGAAGAGGCCGAAGGCGACGACCGTATCCTGGCCGTCACCGCGGCCATGAGCGAAGGCACGGGGCTGTCCCCCTTCTTTGAGAGATTCCCCGACCGCGCCTTCGATGTGGGCATAGCCGAACAGCACGCCGTGACCCTGGCCGCCGGCTTGGCCGCCGGCGGCTTCCGGCCGGTGGCGGCCATCTATTCTTCCTTCCTACAGCGGGCTTTCGACCAGCTCTTTCATGATGTGGCCCTGCCCGGCCTGCCGGTGACGCTGGCCGTGGACCGGGCCGGGCTGGTGGGTGAAGACGGCCCCACCCACCACGGTTGGCTGGACCTGTCCTATCTCCGGCTTTTGCCCAACTTCACGGTCATGGCTCCGGCCGACGCCTGGGAATTGGCGGCCATGCTCAAGCTGGCCTTAAGCCTCCCGGGGCCCTCGGCCCTGCGCTATCCCAGGGGCCCGGCGCCGACGGAGACGGAGAACGGGCCTCCGCCGCCCCTCAGCCCAGGACGGGGCTTCATTCTGCGGAACGGCGAAGACCTGACCATACTGGCCCTGGGACCGGTGGTGGCCGAGGCTTTATGCGCGGCCGGGACTCTGGCCGCCGAAGGCCTTTCGGCCGGGGTCATAAACCTCCGCTTCATAAAGCCCCTGGACGAGGAGCTTATCCTGGCCGCCGCCGCCAGGACCGGGCGTCTCCTGACCGTGGAAG
>JAITUX010000254.1 GCA_031286085.1 Candidatus Adiutrix sp.
CAGTTTAATGGAATTGGATAACTCCTTCGGCGACTCGGCGGTGGACGCCTCGGATTACCATGACATGCAGGAACTTATGGCCGCCTCGGAAATTCTGATTTCGGATTATTCCAGTTGCCTGTTCGATTTCATGCTGACCCGCCGGCCGGCCTTCATTTTCGCCACCGATCTGGCCGAGTATGAAAATGACCGGGGGTTTTACTATTCCCCCCGAACCACGCCCTTTCCAATAGCGGAAAGCAACGAGGAGTTGGCGCGGGCGATTTCGGGTTTCGACTTAGACCGCTACCGGGAGGCGGTGGCCGAGTTCCTGGCCGAAAAGGGCTGCCGGGAGGACGGCCAGGCCAGCCGCCGGGTGGTCGATTTGCTCCAGTCCCTTATTTGAGGGCCGAAGCCGTGGCCAGTCCGAATCTTGCGGTGATTTTTGCCGGCGGCCAGGGCCGCCGCATGGGAGAGCGATTCGAGGCCAGGCCCAAGCAGTTTCTCCTTGTCAACGGCAAGCCCATCCTGGCCCACACGCTGGAGATTTTCCAGCGGCACGGGAGCGTTGACGGCATCTACCTGGCCGTCTTGGCCGACTACATGGATTACGCGCTGGAGATGGCGGCGCGTTACGGCTTAGTCAAGCTGCGGGCCGTCGTCGCGGGCGGCGATACGGCCCAGGAATCCATCTATAACGCGCTTTGCCGGGCGCGGGAGGATAATCCGCCTGATTCCGTGGTCCTCATTCACGACGGGGTGCGGCCGGTGCTGGCGGACCGGGTCATCGACGCGAACATTGAAAGCGTGCTGCGGCACGGCACGGCCGTTACCTGCACCGCCTGCCAGGAAACCATTCTGGAGGCTGAAGACGGCCTTAAGGTGCGCCATGTGCCTTTGCGCGCGCATACCTTTGCCGCCCAGGCCCCCCAGTCTTTCCGGCTGGCCGACGTGCTGGCCGCGCATGAGGCCGTTCGCGCCAGACCCGGCGGCTATGCCGGCCTGGTTGACGCCTGCACCATCTATCACGTCCTCGGTCGCCCGGTGCGCATGGTCCGCGGCAACCGCGGCAATATCAAGGTGACCACGCCGGAAGACATGTATCTGCTCCGGGCCATTTTACAATATCGGCAAGATTCGCGGGGCCTTGATATTGATGGTGATTTGCAAATTAGAAAGGCGGGCGGCGATGATCGGCGCGGTTTTTAAGGAAGATCTGGCGGAGATTGCCGGGGCCGGGGAAATCCCCTGGCCGGAACTGGCCGGCGCGAGCGTTCTGGTCACCGGGGCCACCGGCCTGGTGGGCGGGGCCTTGGTCCGCGCTCTGGCGGCGGCCGGGGCGAGGCACGGCCTGGGCCTGCGCCTCCTGGCTCACGGCCGCGATGCGGGCCGGGGCGAGTCCCTGGCCCGCGACTGCGGGGCTGAATTCCTGGCCGGTGACGTCCGGGCGCCCGGTCTGGCCGCCTTGATTTCCGGCCCGGTCGATTACATTTTCCACGCCGCGGCCTTGACCAGGTCGGCGGACATGGCGGCCAGGCCCGTGGAGGTCATCTCCACCGAGATTGACGGCCTGCGTAACGTGTTGGAGTTGGCGGTTCTCAAGCGGCCCCGAAGCCTGATCTACCTTTCTTCATGGGAAGTTTACGGCCAGACCAGCCTCGCGGAGGTGGCCGAGGCGGACTTGGGCGGTTTGGATCTGTCCAGCCCCCGGAGCAGTTACCCCTTGGGCAAGCGCCTGGGGGAACATTTGGGCCTGGCTTATCGCGCCCAATACGGAACCAGGTTCCAGGCGGCGCGTTTGGCGCGGACCTTCGGCGCCGGCTCTCCATCGGATGACGACCCCCGGGTCTGGAGCCAGTTCGCCCACAGTATTCTGGCGGGCCGGAATATAGTCCTCCATACCGACGGCGGCACCCGGGGCAATTTCTGCTACACCGCCGACGCGGTCCGGGCCTTGCTCATGCTGCTTTTGAAAGGGGAGGACGGGCAGGTTTACAACGTCGCCAACCCGGAAGCCGGCCTGACCATCCGGGAGACGGCTGAACTGGTCGCGGCCCGCTTCGGCGGGGGGGCGGTTTCGGTCGTGGTTCAGGCGCCGCCGGATTTGGCCGGCCGTGGTTACGGGCCGCCAACGGGCTTTCGGCTCAATATCGACAAAATCTCCAGGCTCGGCTGGCGCCCTCGCTACGGTCTGGCGGAAATGTTCGGGCGTCTCCTGGCGGACTGGCGGGGAAGGGCCTATTGAGGCCGATTACAATATCCATCGGACCTGAAATCAATGAACCTTTTCACGCTAAACAGGCTCCCGCTGGTCTTTTACCGGGATTTTTTACAGGCCGGCCGCCGGCTCTACCTGCTTCTGCCCGGGCCGCTGCGCCGCCGTTTCTGGCGTGTCCTCTTGCTCCAGGTTCTCTCGGCCCTGATTGAAACCTCGGCTCTGCTGGCGATCGCCTTCTTTACCGTCAGCGTGGCCGCCCCGGCCTCGGCCTTCAACCATTTCATCTTCCAGCGGCTCATAAGCCTCTGGCCCTTTCTGCGGGACTGGTGCGCCGACCACCGCCACCTGATCATGTTCACCAGTCTCCTGGTGTCCGGTTTCATTTTCTTCAAGGTCGTCCTGGGGGGCCTGGTGGCCCGCCAAACCGCTTTTTTCTCCGAAGAGGTGAGCCATCATATCGGGCGGGAGACTTTAAGGCGCTATCTGAACAAGAACTATCTCTGGCACATTTCGCCCGCCAGCCGGGCGGTCATTCACAAGTTCGGGCAGCGGAGAAACCTGGCCAAATTCCTGACGGCCCTGCTCCTGGTTTACAGCCAGGTCTTATGCTGCCTGGCCCTTTTCATCAGCCTCTTCCTCGTCACCCCCCGGCTCACTTTGGTGGTTGGCGCGGTCTTCACCGCCGGCGGCCTCTCCACTTATCTTTTTCTGCGCCGCCGGCTGGAGTTGGCCGGCCGTAAATCGGCCGACCTGGATATGGCCGAGAGCGCCGACCGGCAGGCCTTGACCCAGGGCCTGCGCGAAATTCTCATCCACCGCCGCCAGGAGGCTTTTTTCAAAAAAATGCTCTCAACCATGGCCGCCGGCCGGGGGGTCAAGGCCTTCCTGGCCTATTCCGGCTACCTGCCGTCCCATGTCCTGGAACTCCTGGGTTTCGGCACCATCACCGCCCTGACCGTCGGTCAGATCGTTTCCGGCGTCCCCATGCCGGTCATAGTCAGTTCGCTCTCCATGCTCATGCTGACCGCCTGGCGGGTGCTGCCGGCCGTCAGCCGCACCTTGCGTTACCTCGTGACCATCCAGGGCCTCAGGCCCGCGGCCTTAAGCTGCCTGGAACTTCTGGAGACCTTCATCACCGGGGAGCCGGAAGCCCGGCCGAAGCCCGACCCGGATTTTCGCTTTGAAAAAAGCCTGGCCCTGGCGGAGGCCGCCTTCACCTACCCCGAAGGCCGGCGGCCGGCCCTGGCCGGCCTGAACCTGGCCTTGGGCCGGGGCGAGAAGGTGGGCCTCATCGGGTTATCCGGGGCCGGCAAGAGCACCCTGGCCCTGCTTCTGAGCGGCTTGGTCGAGCCGGAAAAGGGCCGCTTTTTGGTGGACGGCCGGGAACTCACTCCGGCCGGCCGGGCGGCTTACGCGCGCCTGGTGGGATTCGTGCCCCAGAACCCTTTGCTGTTGCCGGGCACGGTGGCCGACAACGTGGCTTTCAGCCAATGGGGGGAGCAGTATGACCGCCCGGCCGTGGAGGCCGCCTGCCGCCGGGCGGCCATGGATTTTGCCCTTGATAATCCGGAGGGCCTGGAGCGGCGCCTGGGGCCGGGCGGCCAGGGGCTTTCCGGGGGGCAGGCCCAGCGGGTGGCCATTGCCCGGGCCCTCTTCGCCCGACCCGAAATCATAATTTTCGATGAAGCCACCGCCGCCCTGGACCAGGCCTGTGAAAACATCATCGCTTCAACCATAGCCGGCCTTTCCGAAAAAACCACGGTCGTCATTATCGCCCACCGCCTGACCACGGTGGAGAACTGCGGCCGGCTCATCTGGCTGGAAGACGGCCGCGTCCGGGCCGAGGGGCCGCCGGCCGAAATCTTGCCTCTCTACCTGGCGGCCACGTCGGAAAAGAGCAGGGAGTGACTTATGGAACTCTACGAAAGGGTTGACGAGGTCATAAGAAGAATGGCCAAATCGCGGACCAATCTGGCCAGGCAATTGCGTATCAAGCAGACCACCTTCAACAGTTGGTTTTCCGGCGACCGGCAGCATCACCTCTGGCCCATCCTGTTCAGGATACTGGAGCTTTACCCCTATGTCTCAAGGGAATGGCTGTTTTTCAACGAGGGGCCGATCCTGAAATCCGAGACGGAGGGGCCGCTCATTAACCAGAGCCGGGAGAAGGAACTGCTGTTGAAAATAGAGCAGTTGAGCGGGCTGGTGATAAAACTTGAGCACCAGGCGGCGGCTCAGTGAAATATTAACCGTTGAAGAAGGAGCGTAAAGCCATGTCAGGAACTTTTAACGCCATACGCAAATTTACAGCCGTTTCCTTAATTGTTCTTTCAGCCGCCTTCGGCATTTACTTGAAGCTCCACACCGGCTGGGAAATCGCCCTGGACAAGTCCCTGGTTCACCGGGCGCCCGGGCCGGGCGGCGTATATAAGTTCGATCTGCGGCCCTTGGCTGATTTCGACGAAGGGGCGACAGCCATGGACAAGTGGCTTTTGAAGCTCTCCCTGCGTTCGGCGAAAAGCCGGAGCGTGGTATTCGAGGACGGGCGGCCTTTGAAATCGGACAGGAAAATCGCCTCTTCGCCGGAATCGGCCGCCCCCGGAAAATATTTGAAATCCGGCCGGACCTTGTATTTGACCACAGGCGACGGCGCCGATCCAAGGGCGCATGTTTATCAGATACGCCTGTCCCGAATAATCGCCGTTCGGCATCTCCTGCCCCTG
>JAITUX010000256.1 GCA_031286085.1 Candidatus Adiutrix sp.
CAAGGCTTTGAGACGGCCGGCCAGATAGACGGCCGTGCTTTCGCCTTCGGGGGAACTGCCGGTGGCCAGGAGAACCTCCCGGACCTGGGGCACCTCGGAACCGCCGGCTTCCACCCGCCGCAACAGTTCCTCGATTTTAAGATCCTCCGGGCCCACCCCGGCCAGGGGGGCCAGAGCCCCTCCCAGGACATGGTAGAGGCCGCCAAAAAGGCCGGAAGCCTCCAGGGCCATAAGGTCGCCCGGAGTCTCCACCACACATATGACCGAGCGGTCACGCCTGGGGTCGGCACAGCGGGGGCAGGGATCCCGGTCGGTGAAATTGTGGCAGAGGGAACAGAATTTCAGGCCGGCCTTGAGAGCCAGGAGGGCCTGGGCCAGGGCTTGGACGAAGTCATCCTCCTGGCGCAAGAGGAACAAGGCCAAGCGGGTGGCCGTCTTCCGGCCCAGTCCGGGCAGCCGGCTTAACCGCTCTATCAGTTCCTCCAAGGCCGGAGGATTTTGGGAACTCATGCCCTATTCCTGACGTTTAAAATTTTGGAATCGCTAACCTTGGCCGTGATTGGGGCATTATACAAAACCGGAATGAAAAGCCCTTGTTTTACAAGGGCTCTATGTCGATTAGTGATGGTTTTTGATATGTCGTTTGGTGGAGGCGGCGGGAATTGAACCCGCGTCCGAAGATCTTCCCCCGAAGTTTCTACAGGCTTAGTCCATTATTTGTTTCTCACCCTGAAAGCGCCGATGGACAGGCTCATTCAAAGGCCAGCGCCAGATTTTTCTCATTTCCTCCGTCCCGACGCCGCCGGAGAAAACCAGCCCCTTTAACCACGCCTTCAAACCGCCCCGGGCCAGGTCGGCCTGAAAACGCTGGCCTTAAGCGGCCAGAGCGTACTCGTAAGAGTCTGCTTTTGTGTTTAATCCCTATGGATTAACGAGTCACCGGGTCGCTCGGCCTGCCGCTGCGAGTTCAACTATCCCCGTCGAACCCAAGTCGCCCCCCTTTTCCGTATTTCAAGCCGGCTTCAAAACCAGACTTTCTTATCCAATATACTTTTTATCCGCCTAATTGGCAAGACCTTTTTACCATAAACCACCCGAATCTCAAACCCTGACCTGTTTCATAGACGCAGCCGGCCCGAACCGGACCGGTTATCAACGCAAAACAAGAAGGTCTTGGAATGCTGCCAACAAGCTCTCTCCGCTCACGCCGATGACGAGACCAGGCACACAGCGTTTTGCGTTTTAACCGCTTTGCGGCTCCAGATCCTTTAGTTCTTCAAGAAAGCCCTCAATGACTTCAAAGCCGCCCCGCCAGAAAGTTTCGTCCAAGGGGCCCAAATTGCTCGCGGCCAATATCTTTTCCGGCGCTTCCGAACCTCCCCGGCTCAAAAGATCCGTCAGGCGGGGGACGAAGGTCGAACCCTCAACTTCGTAGCGCCGCCAGAGGCTGTAAACCAGGAGCTGGCCGAAGCTGTAGGCATAAACATAAAACGGCGTGTGGAAGAAATGAGGTATGCTGACCCATTCCCAGCGGAATTCAGGGCTCACCTCCACCGCCCCGCCGAATTGTTCGGCCAGGTTTTCCATATAGGCGTCGGCCAGATCGTCAACCGTGGCTCCATTTTCGGTCAGTTCGTGGGCCTTGATTTCGAAAAGGGCGAAAAAGGCCTGACGGCCAATGGTGGCATAGGCATCATCCAAGAGGTGAAAAAGGAGGTTGGCCCGTTCCCGCTCGCTCCGGGCCTGGCTTTTCAGGCGGCCGGCCAGAAGCATTTCAGCGAAGGTGGAGGCGGTTTCAGCCAAGGGCAGGGTGGCGTGAAAATGAAAAATGTTGTGGTGCCCGGCCAGTTGGGCATGCACGGCGTGCCCCAGTTCGTGGGCCAGGGTAAAGAGATCCTGCCTTCGACCGTTATAGGTCATGAGCACCCAGGGCGTGTCGCCGGGAAGCATGGAATAACAGAAGGCCCCGCCCTGCTTGCCGGGCCGGGGGCGGGCGTGTAAGCGTCCGGCTTCGGCCACCCGGGCGGCCAGACTTTGAAAGCGAGGGCTGAAATCGCCGAAAGCGGCCAGAACATCTTCAAAGCCGGCTTGAAAATCGACCCGGGCGCGGTCCTCGACCAGGGGCGCGTAAAGATCGTAGCGCCGGAACTTCGAAAGACCCAGCACCCGGGCCTTGAGGCGGAAAAAATCCCCGAACAGGCCGACCCGTTCCCGAACCGTCCTTAGGAGGGCGGCCACAGCCGCCTCGGGCAGATCATTGGCCTTGTGCCGAACTTCCATGGGACTGCCGTAGCGCCGGAGGCGCAGATTCTCAACCCGCCAGTCCCGCACGGCGGTCTGATACATCTGGCCCAGTATGGGACCGTCCGCCCCGAAGACCCGGTAGAGTTCCCGATAGGCCTCGGCCCGGACGGCCGGGGCGGCGTCACGGACATGAACCATCAATTCGTCGCGGCCGACTTCGACCCCGGCTTCCGCCCCAGGGGGACGAAAGCGATAGCGGTTGGTTAGGGAATCGTAAAGGGCAAGGAGGGCGTCGCCGCCGGTGGTGTTCTTGAGGTTGATGATCTTCTCTTCCGGCTCTGGCAGGGTGTGGGGCCGGAAGGCCCGGGTCCGGCCCAGCCAGTAGGCGAAGTCGGGCAGGGCCGAGGCCAGGGGCGCGGCCTCATCCCCGTCCAGTTCCTTCCACCAAATTTCAAAAAACAAAAGGTCGTTGGCCAGGTCGGCCATTTCTTCGTTCATCCGGGCCATGAGGGCCTGGGCCTTTTGGTCCTGGGTGTCCTGGGCGAAGGCCAGGTTGGAGAAACCGGACAGGCGGTGGGCCAGACGGTTCAAGGCCGCCAGTTCCGTCACCAGTTCCCGGAATTCCATGGGCGAAGGCGGGCCGTTCCGCAAACGGGCCCGCCAGGCGGTGAACTTCCGGGTCTGGTCCTTCAGAGCCGCCAAGTCGGCGGCCAGTTCCGGGCCGCCTTGGCGGTAAAGCTGGTCCAGGTTCCAGACTGGTGGATCCATATACTCCATTTCGCATTCCAAAAAATATTAAGCCGCTTAAAGCAATCAGCCAGCCGCCGCCAGGCGGCTCGCCCATTGGCGCCAAGCGATTAATAAGGTCCGGTTTGGCTGGCCTTTAATCGCTTTAAGGTTCTAAAACCCCGAAAACATCGTGAGATCCTGGAAGGGGAGACCAGTTGAGGTGTAGCCGATTACCTCGGAGGCGACGGTCCGCACCGGGCTCAGGCTGGGGGGCCGGCTATGGGGGGTGCCGCCATAGCGGGCCCAGTTGTTCTGGGCCGCCTGCCAGAAACGCTGGACGGAACCTGGCGAGGAATCCGGCCGGGCTCCTCCGGCCCTGGCCGGCAGCCGGGGCCCATAGGCGGCCGGGGCCGGTCTGGCGGCGGATCCGGCCGCGCCTGGTCCTGGCCCGGATTTCTCCACCCGGGCTTCGCCCGGCTTGGCCGGAATGCGGGTGGTGGACGGGAGGCCCGCCGGGCTGAGGTTTATTTCCTCGGCCCGGAAATCCGGCGGATTGTCGTAGTTTGGGAGGCCAGGCGAACCGGCTTCGTCGGTTATGGCGAGAACCCCGCTTTGAATCCTGCTCTGGAGCGGAGCCGTCGTCTTGATGGGCGGTTTTACGTCGGGCGCCTTGGTCGATGGCGCAGTGGGCTTGGCCGGGGCCGGGGCTTCGGCCTTGATCGGGGCCGGGGGCTTGGCCGGGGCCGTAGCCACAGGCGGATTCGGGGCCAGAACCTTGGCCGGAGTTGGGAGTACGGTTTTGGCCGGGGACGGGGTTTTAGCCGGAGTCGG
>JAITUX010000206.1 GCA_031286085.1 Candidatus Adiutrix sp.
TGGCCGGTGAAGGTAAGGCGCCGGGCCGGCGGGTTCGGCCCGGCCGCGCCGGCTTTTTCCAGCACGGCCTCCACCGTCAGGTTGACCGTGCGGCTGACCGCAGCCGTGGGCAGGTCATATTCGCTGCTCTCCGGGTTCCAGGCGCCGCCCGGGGTCAAGCGGGCCGGACCAGAACCCCCCAAGGTCCGCCGGTCCGGGCCGCCGGCCCGCCTCCTTGGAAAATAAGGGCCGCATCTCAAGGGGCGGGCGTGATCGCGGCCACTTCAAAACCGGCCTCGGTCACCGCGGCCCTCAGAACCTCGTCGGCCAGGTCGGCCGTAAAGCTGACCACGGCGCGCTTGGCGGCCAGGTCCACCGCCGCTTCGGCCACGCCGGGCAAGGCCCGGAGGGTTTTTTCCACCTGGCCGGCGCAGTGGCCGCAGCTCATGCCTTCAATGAGCAATTGTTTTTTTTGCATAACTCCACCTTTCCGCTTTTAAGAAGAATGCCGGTAAGCCTAAAAAATTAAAACTCGGAGAATATGCTCTGGGCGATTTTCTGGGCCAGGTCGGCCAGCACCCAGTTGAAGGCGTTTTCCTCCAGGATTTGGGTCTGGTATTCATTTTCATTGACGTAAAAGTTGCGTTGGCCGGTGAAGGTAAGGCGCCGGGCCGGCGGGTTCGGCCCGGCCGCGCCGGCTTTTTCCAGCACGGCCTCCACCGTCAGGTTGACCGTGCGGCTGACCGAAGCCGTGGGCAGGTCGTATTCGCTGCTCTCCGGGTTCCAGGCGCCGCCGCTGACGTCCACCCGGGTGATGGTCAGGCTGAGCTTGGCCGGGGCCGTTTCCTGGACCGTGACGTTGGAGGAGGCGTCCAGCCGGTTGATGATTTCCCGGGTCAGGCGGGGGCCTAAATCGCCGTATCGGCTCTGGTTACCGGCCACGGGCACGCTTAGGGTCAAGGGCTGGGCCAAGCCGTAGGGCGAGGGCGACATCTGGTAGCCGCAAGCGGCCAAGGAGAGGCTGAAGCCCAGAAGGAGGGCGAAGAGTTTCATGGCTTTACAAATCGGCTCTATTCTTCGGCGGCGCTCTGGCCCAGGAGCCCTTCGTCCAGCCATTGCGAGAGGGTGGCCACCAAGGCCCGGGCGGCCTCGGCCGAAAGGTTGATGGAGTCGCGTTTCTTGAAAAGTCCGTTGTGTTTCTGGTAACGCCTCAAGGCGGCTTTGGGCGGGCCCATGGCCCCGGTCTGGCGGTCCCTTTCCCGGTAACGGAAGAGGATGGAGGTCCAGGCCCCCCGGGTCAGGATAATCTTGCCCAGTTCCTCCACCAGGAGTTCGCCCTCGTCCTCGTAGCTTATGGTGATGTCATTGATGTTTTCAGTCATGCCTTGGCCCTTCGGCGGTTCGTATCAGCGTTTGACCTGGGGTGGATGGGGCGGGGCGGCCGGAGCCGGCGCGGCCGGCGCGGCGGCGGGCTCTTCGTCGTCCGCGCCTTCCGTCAGCCAAGGCTGTCCCCGCAGGTAGAGAAAGAGGGGCAGGCCGCAGGAGACGCCCACCAGGGCGGTGGCCATGAGGGGCAGCCACAGCCCTTTCATTTTCCGCCGCCGGCCCTCGCCCCAGACGAAGCAGAAGTTGACCACGCTGGAAATGACAAAGGCGGCGCCGGTGAAGCTGGAGATGGGCGCGGCCCACATCTGGGTCTTGAATTCCGCCAGGTCAAAACCGTTGGTCAAAAGAAACTGGCCCATGAAGCTGTAGGGCACCACCGCGCCCAGGAAGGCCAACCCCAGGTAGAAAAAGCCCATGTCCTTCACCTTTTTATTTAGCGGCTTCCGTGTTCCGTCCGAAATATTTAAGGTAATCCATGGCCTCCGGCGAGAGCACCAGTGTGCTGCGGTTGCGGAAGGCGGCCTGGTAGGATTCCAGGGAGCGGGTGAAGGCGTAGAATTCCGGCGCCAGGCTGAAGGCCTCGGCGTAGATGGCCGCGGCCTTGGCGTCGGCCTCGCCCTGGATTTCCTGGCTGGTCCGTTGGGCCTCGGCCAGGATGACTTCCTTCTGGCGGTCGGCGTCGGCCCTTATCTTCTGGCCGCGCATCTGGCCTTCGCTGCGGTACTTGGTGGCCTGCTGGTCGCGTTCGGCCTTCATGCGCTCGTAAACCGACCGCTGGTTTTCCGGGGGCAGGTCGGCCCGCTTGATGCGGGTGTCCACGACGGCCAGGCCGGAAGACTCGCCCCCCTCGGCCAGGAGCTTGCGGTTGGAGCCTCCGGTGACCGATTCCATGATGGTGTCCCGGCTCTGGCTGATGACGTCGCTCATGATGTGGAGGCCCAGTTCCGACTTCAGTTCGCCTATGATCACGTCGCCCAGGCGGCGCTTGGCGTCCTCGATTATGGAATAGCTGTTGTCGCTTTTGAAGCGCTTGTAGAACAGGAGGGGGTCCACTATACGCCAGCGCACGTAGGCGTCCACGACCATGTTCTTCTTGTCCTTGGTGTAGATGATGGTGGTGGCCACGTCGTATTCCATGAGGCGGTTGTCGAGGCGGATGACGTTCTGGATGAAGGGGAGCTTGGCGTAGAGGCCGGGTTCCAGCCGGACGCCCACGGGTTCGCCGAACTGGAGTATGATGGCGGATTGGGTCTGGTCCACGGTGTAAAGGGCGTTGGCCAGGCCCAGCATGGCGACGACGAGGGCCGCGAAGGCCAGGGAGAGCTTGTTGTTCATTTGGCCTCCCCTTCTCCGGAGGCCCGGGGGCGGGCGGACGGGGGCCCCAGCCCCAGGTGGGGCAGGAGCGCCTGGCCGGTCTGCCCGGTGAGGATGTATTTTTCCGCGGCGGGCAGAACCTGGTCCATGGCCTCCAATAGCAGGCGCTGGCGGGTCAGGCCGGGGGCCTTGGCGTATTCGGCGGCCAGGGCCTTGAAGCGGGCGGCCTCGCCCAGGGCCAGGTTGACCCGCTGGGCGCTGTAGGCCTTGGCCGAGGCCTCGATGGCGAAGGCCTGACCCTCGGCCTCCGGCAACACCTTGTTGGCGTAACCGGTGGCCTCGTTGATGGAGCGGACGCTGTCCTCCTTGGCCGAGGTCACTTCCCGGAAGGCCTGGCTGACCTCCTTGGGCACATGCACGTCCTGGAGTTCCACGTTCTGCACCGTGGCCCCGATTTCATATTTGTCCAGCATGGCCTGGAGAGTCCTCAGGGTGTCTTCCTGTATGGCCAGGCGCTTGTCGGTCAGGGCGTCGTCGATGGTGTTGCGGCCTATGACCTGGCGCATGGCGCTGGTGGAGGCGTCGCGGATGCCCTTTTCCGGGTTCAGCACCTTGAAGGCGTATTGCTGGGGATTGGAGACCCGGTATTGGACGACGAACTTGATGTCGGCTATGTTTTCGTCCTGGGTCAGCATCATGGTCTCTTCGTTGCCGGACGCGCCGCCTATTTCCAGGCGGTTGGTCCGGTTGACGTTGACCTTGATCACTTCCTCCAGCGGGTAGGGGGCGTGGTAATTAAGGCCCGGCTCAACCGGCCGCACGTAGCGGCCGAAACGCTTGACCAGGCCCACCGCCGCCGGTTCCACGGTGAAAAAACCGCTGGCGGCCCAGAGAACCAGGACGGCCAGGGGCCCCAGGAAAAGCAGGCGGCCGCCCGGCCGTTTCATGTTTTTAAAGGCGTCGGCCATTTGGGGCAGCCCGACTCCGCCCAAGCCTTGTTGTTTCTGGCGGCTTTTCTGCCATTCCTCCCAATCCATCGGCATATGGCTGAACACCTCGCGGTTTGATTAAAATGTTCATAAGGCCTATAGGCCATGTTATCACAGTGGCGGATTTTTTCAACCTGGCCGGGGGCCAAAAGACCATTAATCAGCGCTTCCCGCCTACCGCAATTTGGAGATGTAAGGCGACTTGTAGCCCAATTCCTCCAGCCGCCGCAGGTTGTCCGCGGCCTCGGACCGGGTGGTGAAAGGGCCCACCCTCACGTAGAAGCGGGGACCGTTTTGGTAGAAATAGGCCTGGAAACCCTGGGAGGCCAGTTGGGCCACCCGTTGGCGGGCCTCCGTTGCGTCGCTGGCCAGGGCGGTTTGGACCGCGAAAAGCGGCTCCGGCTCGGCGGTCAAGGCCTCGTCCGCCGGCCCGGCCAGGTCGGCCGGGGCCGATTCTGTGACCGCCGGGTCGGGTTCCGGGGCCTTCGTCAGGCCTTCGGGTTCGTTTGAGGCCGGCGCGGCTGGGTCGGGAGCGCCCCCCGGGGGGGCCGGGGCCGGCTCGGCCGGGGTCAGGCCCAAGCCGGGCGGCGTTTGAATTGGGGCGTCGGGGTTCAGGACCGCCGGCCGGGGCTGAGCCCAGCCGACCGCTTTTTCCAGCCAGCCGGCCAGTCTTTTTTCTTCCGGGCGGCTGCGTCCCACCAGGACCCCCAGGAGGAAGACCCAGACGATGACCAGGAGGACGATGAGAGCCTGCAAGAGGTGGCCCAGAAGGCCCAGGCCCCGGCTGGCGGGCCGCTTCGGGTTGGCCGCCGGCCGGAGGGGGCGGCGGGCGGGCTT
>JAITUX010000018.1 GCA_031286085.1 Candidatus Adiutrix sp.
CGCCGACGAGAACGTCTTAGGAAGCCCGGATTAAGGCTGGGGACATAGGCCCCGGACCCCATAGCCGGCAACTTTGGTATTAAAGGCGAGGTAAACCGCCATGATTCAGATCAGACCAGTCTCAGACCTTCGGAACAGATTTCCAGAAATTGAAGACGCGGTCAGCGGCGGCAATCCCGTCTATCTGACCAAAAACGGCTATGGCGTGATGGTGGTCATGAGCCTGGAAAAATACGCGGAACTTACCGATGAACTGGAACTCAAACTGGACGAAGCCGACCGGGCGGCGGCGGCCTCCGATGTCCGCCATGCCCATAAGGAAGTCTTTTCCCGGCTGAAAGCGGACCTGCGTGAATAAAAAATTCACCCTCCGCTATCTGCCTCTTTTTGAACAAGACCTGAGAGCGGCGCGAAATTATATTGCGCAAAACCTCGGTAATCCGACCGCGGCCTTGCGCCTGGTCGAGGATACGGAAAAGGCGATTCTAAAGCGTCTGGAGAATCCGCTTTCATATGAGCCGCATCATTCAAGCCGCGACCGGCATTCACCGTATTACCTCATCAACATCAGGAATTATACGGTGTTCTATGTGGTCATAGGGGAGGTGATGGAAGTCCGGCGCTTTGTGTACAGCAGACGAGACCTTCCCAATATTTTATAGTTTTTGTACCGCTCAGGGGCCGGCTGCCCCATCCGGGCCGGAGCCAAGAGAAGACTCGGGCGCTTCTGATTCCACCGGCCTTTCGGTTGCGGCCAATGATTTCAGCGAGGGTTCATCGCCCGCCTACATGGGTCCGGGGCTCAGCCCCGGCCGGGCTTTTTCGGCCCAGGCCAGCTCATCCGCCCGGGTGGTCACCAGCCCGTCCAGCCGGGCCCGCCGGAGTTGTTCCAGGACGTCTTTCAGGCCCGGGCCCGAGGGCCAGCCCAGGGCCAGGAGGTCCCGGCCGGTGATCTGGGGCCGGAGTTGGCGGTAACTGGTCAGGAAGGCCGCCCCGGCCTGGGCCAGGGCCTTGTTTTCGGTTTTGGCCATGACGAAGAGAATGGCCGGCCAGGACAGGCCGCTGAAAAGGTCGCAGGCCAGGCTGGGGAGGAAGGCCTTTGTTTTTTGGTGTTCCAGGACCAGGCGGTCGCCCAGGGGCCTTTCTTCGGTCAGGATCTGGACTTCCTTTTTCCTGAGGCCCAGGGCCGCGGCCAGTTCGGTCAGCTCCGGGCCCGACAGCCGGTCGGTCAGGGCCATGAGGTAGATGAACCAGGCCAGGCCCGTCTTGTCGGGAAAGGTCAGGCCCAGCCAGTCGCGCACCTGGCGGATGCGGGTGAAGACCTGGTGGTGCCGGGGGGTGAGGATTATCCTGGGATGGATATAGGGCAGGAGACGGAACTCGTCCAGCCTTTTCAAGGCCGGCCCGGGATCGGCCTCGCCCAGGATAAGCTCCAGTTCCCGGCCCAGGCGCCGGCGGTCCAGGTTGGTCAGGAAATTGTTCTTCACCGCGCCTTCCAGGAGGCCGGCGGTCATCTTGCTTATCTTGAAGCCCAGGCGGTTTTCGAAGCGGACGGCCCGGAAGGCCCTGGTCGGGTCTTCCACGAAGCTTAAGTTGTGCAGCACCCGGATATAGCCGTCCTTGATGTCCTGGTAGCCGTGGAAGAAATCCACCACCTCGCCGAAACCGCCGGCGCCCAGGGAGACGGCCAGGCTGTTGATGGTGAAATCCCGGCGGTAGAGGTCCAGGCGCAGGGAGCCTTCCTGGACCACCGGCAGGGCGCCGGGGTGCTCGTAGTATTCGCGGCGGGTGGTGGAAATATCCAGGGTGAAGCCGTCCAGGGTCTGGATGGTGGCGGTCTTGAAGCGGGGATGGCGGACTATTTTCCTCAGGCGGTGGCTCCTGGCGACGGCGGCCAGGAATTCGCCCAAATCGCCGTCCAGGGCCAGGTCCACGTCGTGGAGCGGCTGGCGCATGATGAGGTCGCGCACGCAGCCGCCCACGGCGTAGAGATTGACCCCGAGCCGGTCGGCCAGGAGGCCGAATTTCTCCAGGGTCGCGCCCAGGCGCGAGGGCAGATGCTCCCGGAGCAGGGCGGCCACGCTGCGGCGGCTCAATTCCGGCCGGCGCAGGTCCGCCGGCCCGCTTCCCCCCTCGGCGGCCAGGGCGGTCAAAAGGTCCGTGCGGGTGATGACGCCCACCGGCCGGTCGTTCTCCACCACCGGCAAAACCCTCTGCTTTAGGTCCACGATGATTTTCTTGACCTCGGCGAAGCCGGCCGAAGGCTCGACGGACAAGAATTCCGTGTTCATGAAGGCGCTGACCGGGTAGTCCAAAAGGCCGTGGTGGAGGGCCTTGGTGACGTTGTGCTCGGAGATGAAGCCCGTGACCCGGCCCGCCCTATCCACCGCCAAAAGAGAGTTGACGCTGAACTTGATGAGGAGTTCCCGGGCCTCCTTGAGGGTCTGGCTTTCGCCGATGGTGAGCGGCGGATAGACCATGAGGTTCCGGGCCTTGTAGAAGGAGCCCAGGGCCTCGGTGAGAATCTCGTCCAGGCGCTGCCGGACCTGGTGGAGGCTCATGTTCTTGATGGCCGCGGCCGCGGCCGAAGGGTGGCCGCCGCCGCCGAATTCGCGGGCGATGAGGGCGGCGTTGACCGTGCCCAGGCGGGAGCGGATGACCAGCTGCACCTTGTTGTCCATGGACACCAGGACGAAGAGAATGGCCAGGCCCATTATTTCCATCATCTTGTGGGCCAGCACGGCCACGTCCTCGACGTACCGCTCGCTTTCGGCGAAGGCGATGACGAAGCTCAGGCCCCGGGCCTGGCGGGTTTCGGCCGAATCGATGAGTCTGTGCAGGAGGGCCAGCTGGTCGGTGTTTAGTTCCCGCACGGTCAGCTGGGCGACCACCTCCAGGTCGGCCCCCCGCCGGAGCAGTTCGGCCGCGGCCAGGTAGTCGCGGCCGGTGGTGGAACTGAAGGTGAAGGAGCCGGTGTCCTCATAGAGGCCCACGGCCATCATGGTGGCCTCTTCCGGCGTGAGGTCCAGGCCCCGGTCGCGGATGACCTCGGTCATCAGGGTGACCGTGGAGCCCACGGGGGCGGTTACGGTCACCGAGCCGGCCAAGTCGCCGGGGGCGTCGGGGTGGTGGTCGTAGAGGTGGATGTCCAGGTTCGGGTTGTTCAGCACGGGCCGCAAATCCCCCAGCCGGCCCGGCTGCCGGGTATCCACCACCACCAGCCTCTCCACCCCGGCCAGGTCCACGTCCTTGGAACGGACCGGGTCCAGCATATGGAAGAGGGATTGGACGAAGAAATGGCGCAGGTTTTTTTCCGAGCCGCCGGGGAAGACCAGGGCGGCCCCGGGATATATCTTGCGGGCGGCCACCATGGAGCCCACCGCGTCGTAATCGGGGTTGAAATGGGTGGTGATGATGGTGCGGGGGCTCGGGACAGGCGCGGTCATCAGGCTTCCTTTTCGTCCGCTTTCTTGTCCAGCCCGGCCCTGGGGTGATGGCCGCGGTGGACCCGGCTGAGGCGCTCGGGGCCGGCCTTGAGGTAGATTTCCGTGGTCACCAGGCTGGAATGCCCCAGCATCATCTGCACGGCCCGGAGGTCGGCCCCGCCCTCGACCAGGTGGGTGGCGAAGGAATGTCTCAGCACGTGGGGAGTCACGTTCCCGAGGCCCAGGCGCCCGGCGTAACGGCCCAAAAGGCGCCAGAAATACTGGCGGGACAGGCGGCCGCCCCGGCGGTTGAGAAAGATCCGGCTCCGGCTGGCCGGGGAGACCAGGCGGGGGCGGCCCTCCTTCAGGTAGCGGGCCAGAAAGCCGGCCGAAATCTCCCCCATCGGGGCCAGGCGTTCCTTGCCGCCCTTGCCGAGCACCTTGAGAAAGGCCTCGGGCAGGTTGACCCGGCCGAGGGTCAGATCCAGAAGCTCGGAGACCCGCAGCCCGGACCCGTACATGAGTTCGAACATGGCCCGGTCGCGCAGCCCCAGGAGGCTTTCCGGGTCCGGGGCCTCCACCAGGCGGCGGACCTCCTCCGGCCCCAGGGCCTTGGGCAGGGACCGGGGCGGGCGGGGGCCGTCGAAATTGTGGGCCGGGTTGCGCTCCATGATTTTTTCCGCCTCCAGGAAGCGGAAAAAGGCCCGGATGGACGACAGGGCCCGGGCCCGGCTGCGGGGGGCCAGCCGGTCGGCCAAATCCAGGAAATAGGCCGTGAGGCGGTCGCGGCTCGCCCCGGTGAAATCACGCGCCCCGGCCTTTTCCAGCCAAGCCAGGAAGGCGGTCAGGTCGCGGCCGTAGGCGGCCAGGGTGTGGCCGGAGAGCTGGCGTTCCACGTGGAGGTGGCCCAGGTAGAGGTCCAGGGCGTTTTCAAAGGCGGGTGAAGCCAAGCCGGGGGAGGGGACCGGCCGTCCGGGGTTCAGCGGCCTTTTCATTTTTCCTCCAGCTTTGGATTTTTGTTATGGTATTATGATATATGAAAAAAATAAAAAATCAATTTGCGGCCGGGCCGGGGGCGATTCAAGACGGGGATGAAGGGCGCTTAAGGACGGATGAGCATACCTCCCTTTCCGGCGGCCGGGCTTGACCCGGCCGCCTTTGACGAATATTTCCGGGCTGGGGCCGCGCCCCTGGCCGGGACGGACGAGGCCGGCCGGGGCCCCCTGGCCGGGCCGGTGGTGGCGGCGGCGGTGATTCTGGACCCGGCGGCGGACTACCCCGGGGTGGGCGATTCCAAAAAGCTTTCGCCCCCGGCCCGGGAAAAGGCTTTTGATATCATCCGGGAACGGGCCCTGGCCTGGGCCTGGGCGGAGCTTCCGGCGGCCGAGGTGGACCGGCTGAACCCCCTCCAGGCCGCCTTGGCGGCCATGGCCCGGGCGGTGGAGGATCTCAACCCGCGGCCGGCCCTGGTGCTGGCCGACGGCAATTGCGCCCCGGCCACGGCCATGCCGGCCCGGGCCGTGGTCCGGGGCGACGGGCTGTCCCTCTCCATCGGGGCGGCCTCCATCGTGGCCAAGGTGATCCGGGACCGGCTCATGCTGGAATGGCACGCCCTCTACCCCCATTACGGCTTCGACCGCCACAAGGGCTACGGCACGGCCGAGCACCTGGCCGCCTTGAGGCGCCACGGCCCCTCCCCCTGCCACCGGCTGACCTTCAAGGGCGTGAAGCCGGAGCCGGAAGGCTTGGGGTTTTAGGGGCCGCGGGCCGGCATAATGCTCTTGGCAATTTTGTAGTCTTTATTATTTGATTTACCGTAGCGGCTTGATTCCTCCCCAGGACCAATATGATTTTAAGTATAATGCAGTCATGTTACACTACACCCTTAATCCGAAACCATGGAACGACCAAAAACGATTCATGTCCAGGCTTTGGTGGGAATATGCCAAACTGACGCCGTTTCATGAGAGTCTGCTGGCTGAACTTAAAGCCTTGAGCCGTTAAGGCCGGCAAAGTCGTCCA
>JAITUX010000029.1 GCA_031286085.1 Candidatus Adiutrix sp.
CAGGCTGGCCTGGCGAACAGCCGCGGCCGAGCCCTAATTACTTGGAGCAAAAAGTTTTTGTTTTCTTGTAGATCTCCGCGCCGAAAACCGTTGCTCTTGGCTTCCGCCCGCCGTCCGCTGGGGCCACAAAACATTGTGCCCCAAGCAATAAGCCGGCCCCCTCAATTTTTGGTTTGACTACTTTAATGTTTTGTAGTAGTTTAAATACAATAAGAAAATATACCGCCCCGTCAAAACGGGTCGGGTGGGGCTTTTTTAGGTGAAAAATCGCCTTTCCGCGCAAGCCGGTCTATTAGCCTTTCTGGCTCTGGCGGCCGGCGGGTGCGGCGCTGTTATTGATTACGCCCGGGACAACGAGCTGCGGTTGGGTTTCTTGAATTCGCCCAGCTTCATCAGTCCGGCCCGGCTTCGGGTGGGGGTGATGCCCTTTCATGACGGGGTGGGCCTGGGCGCCCCGGGGGCCGGAAGCAACCTGGCCCGCCTGTTGAGCGCAGAACTAGCCAAGGATTCCCGCCTGGAGGTTGTGCCGGTGGAAGAAATGGCCGCGGCCATGAACGCCTGGAATTTTTACGATTCGCCGACCCCGGCCCAGGCCGCCCAACTGGGTTCCGACCTCCGGCTCAACGCCGTGGTCATGGGCTCGGTCTCGGAAATAACGTCTTACAGCCAGCGCAAGGGCTGGCGCCGTTTGGCCCGCATATTCACCAGCCAGAGGGACTATGTGGACGCGGTGCTGGCCGTCAGCGCCGTGGATTCGGCCACCGGTATAATCCTGGTCTCCCGGGCCAATGTGGGCGAATATGACGGCGGCCCGGGCGAATCGCAATTTTTCGAATCGGACTTACCCGAAGCTCCCAGCCAGGAAGCCATGGAAGACAGCCTGGACAAGGCCCTGGCCGAATCGACCCACCGGACCATGGAAGGGCTGGCCAACCTGCCCTTCAAGGCGCGGGTAATCTCCGCCGGGGAAGGGACGGCCGTCATCGCCTTCGGCCGCGACGTGGGCCTGAGAAAAGGGCAGAAGTTCGTCCACCTGGAAATATTGCGGACCATCACCAACACCATAGGCGAAACCTACCAGGTCATGGGCGCCGCCTCGGCCCGCCTGGAAGCGGCGGAATTGAACGAACACTCCGCCACGCTGGAAGTGACGGAAGGCCTGATTTATCCAGGGGACGTCGTGCAAGCCGTAAATTGAAACGCCATAGGGAAAGGGAAAATTCATGGGTTTGAAAATCGGCTCCCTTTTCGCCATCTGGCTCTGGGTCTGGGCGGCCCCTTCCGCCGCCCTGGCCCAGGCCGGGAAAACGGCTCCGCCCGCGAAAGGGAACCATATGTTCGTGCAACTGACCACCAGCCAGGGCGACATCATCCTTGAACTCGACCCGGCGGCCGCGCCCAAGACCACAGCCAATTTCATCCAGTATGTCCAGGACGGCCACTACAACGGCACGATCTTCCACCGGGTCATACCCGGTTTCATGATCCAGGGCGGCGGAATGGACGCGGACCTCGCGGAAAAGCCCACCTGCCCGCCCATTGAGAACGAAGCCCGGAACGGCCTGGCCAACGACCGCTACACCGTGGCCATGGCCCGCACGCCCGACCCCCATTCGGCCACGGCCCAGTTCTTCATCAACACCAAGAAAAACGATTTCCTGGACTTCACTTCCGACTCGGCCTCCGGCTGGGGCTACGCCGTCTTCGGCCGGGTGATCAAAGGCCAGGAGGTGGTGGACGCCATTGAAAACACGCCCACCGCCAGCAAATCATATTACCGGGACATGCCCGTGACGCCCATAACGATTTTAAAGGCCGAAGTGCTGGCCGACTATAAGCCGGAGTCTTGAAAGCCCTTCAAGGGCGGGCGGCTCCGCCCGGACGACTGTTGCGAGGACGTCCTGAAACAAAAAAACAGTGGAGGAAGAATAAGCCATTCAGCCTGACTTGATGAAAACCGGCCGCCGGCCGTTTCGGCGCGGAGGACCGGCCCGTCTTTCGACCCCATCATGCTAAGAAGGAGGAGCAGAAGAACATGAGCCATAACGCCCCATCTCCCTGCAAGTGCGTGGATTTGGCCAAACTTGAGCCTGTCTTTCAGCAATACCGTAAAAAGACCGGCGCCCTTATCCCGGTTCTGCAGGCCGCCCAGGACATCTACGGCTATCTGCCGATCGAGGTCATGGAATCCATAGCCGAGAATCTGAACGTTCCCGTCAGCCAGGTTTACGGCGTGGTGACCTTTTACGCCCAGTTCCACCTGGAACCCCGGGGCAAGCACATCATCCGTTCCTGCCAGGGCACGGCCTGCCACGTGCGCGGCGCCTCCAGGATTCTAGGCGCCCTGAAGGAGAACCTGAACGTGGAACCGGGCCATACCACCGCGGATCTCCAGTTCACCCTGGAAACCGTGGCCTGCATCGGCTGCTGCAGCCTGGCCCCGGTCATAATGGTCGGCGAAAACGCCCACGCCCGCCTGAAACCGTCGGGCATCGCTAAAATTCTTGATGGATACCGGGATTAAAGGAGGGGAAATAAAATGACAACCGCATTACCCCGCCTGGCGAACGCCGCCGCGCTGAACGACTTCCAAAAGCAGGCTCTGCCCAAAATCGCCATCAGGCATGACCCCAAGGCCCCGCCCTATGAAGGGGTGACCCACCATATAATGGTCTGCTTCGACACCGGCTGCCACGCCTCTGGCGGCGGCGCCGTGGCCCTGGAGCTTGAAAAGGAACTGGCCGCCAAGGGCCTGGACAAGAAAGTGAAGGTGGTCCGCACCGGCTGTCACGGCTTCTGCGAAATCGGCCCCCTGGTCACCGTCTATCCCCAGGACCTGTTCTATATCCGGGTCAAGCCTGAGGACGCGGCCGAAATAGTGGAAAAGACCATCATCGGCGGCCAGCCCCTGGAAAGGCTGTTCTACAAGCTCAACGAGAACGCCCCCGCGGTCTCCAAGTGGAAGGACATCGAATTCTACGCCCTGCAGAACCGCATCACCCTGCGCAACTGCGGGCACATGGACCCGGGCGAAATCGAGGAATACATCGCCGGGGGCGGCTACCAGGCCCTGGCCAAGGCCCTGGGCATGAAGAGCAACCCCGAGGCTTTGCTGAACGAGGTCAAGAAGTCCGGCCTTCGTGGCCGCGGGGGCGGCGGCTTCCCCACGGGCATCAAGTGGGAACTGTGCCGCAAGGCCGCCGGGGACAAGAAATACGTGGTCTGCAACGCCGACGAAGGCGACCCCGGGGCCTTCATGGACCGCTCCCTTTTGGAAGGCGATCCGCACCGGGTGCTTGAAGGCATGCTCATCGGCGCCCTGGTCATCGGCGCCGACGAGGGCTACGTCTATGTCCGGGCCGAATATCCCGGGGCCATCCGCAGGCTGCGCCAGGCCATAAGCCAGGCCGAACAGATGGGCCTTTACGGCAACAACATCCTGGGCAGCGGCTGGAACTGCACCATCCACATCAAGGAAGGGGCCGGGGCTTTCGTCTGCGGCGAGGAAACCGCCCTCCTGCGTTCCATCGAAGGCGAGCGGGGCATACCCACGGCCCGGCCGCCCTTCCCGGCCATCAGCGGCCTCTGGGGCAAGCCCACCAACAACAACAACGTGGAAACCTGGGCCAACATCCCCGACATCATACTGAACGGCGGCGACTGGTTCGCCTCCCGCGGCACGGAAAAGTCCAAGGGCACCAAGGTCTTCGCCCTGGCCGGCAAGCTCAACCACACCGGCCTGGTTGAAGTGCCCATCGGCATCACCATGCGGAAGATCATCTTCGACATCGGCGGCGGCATCCAGAACGGCAAGCAGTTCAAGGCCGTCCAGATCGGCGGCCCGTCGGGCGGCTGTCTGCCGGCCTCCCTCCTGGATCTGCCGGTGGACTACGACTCGCTGGTGGAGGCCGGGGCCATGATGGGTTCCGGCGGCCTGGTGGTGGTGGACGAGGACACCTGCATGGTGGACCTGGCCCGCTTCTTCCTCACCTTCACCCAGTCCGAGAGCTGCGGCAAGTGCACCCCCTGTCGCGAAGGCACCACCCGGATGCTGGACATTCTCAACAACATCACCCAGGGCAAGGGCCAGAAGGGCGATATCGAACTCCTGGAGACCCTGGCCCGCAGCATCAAGCAAGCCGCCCTCTGCGGCCTGGGCCAGACCAGCCCCAACCCCATCCTGTCCACCCTGCGCTACTTCCGCTCCGAGTATGAAGCCCATATCAACGACCGGAAGTGTCCGGCCAGGAGCTGCTCCGCCCTCTTGACCTTCACCATCGACAAGGACAAGTGCCTCGGCTGCTGCGCCTGCCAGAAGGTCTGTCCCGTGGAAGCCATTGAGGGTGATAAGAAAGAGCCTCACGTCATCAACCAGGACAAGTGCATCAAGTGCGGTTCCTGCGAAGATGTCTGCCGCAAGGCCAAAGCCATCAACCGGAGCTAAGGGGGGAGACCACAATGAGCGACAATGTTACCTTGACCATAGACGGCCAGTCCGTCACCGTGCCGGCCGGCGTCACCATCTGGGGCGCGGCCCGCAAACTCAGCATCAACATTCCCATTCTCTGCCATCACTTCGACGTCAAGCCCTACGCGGGCTGCCGGGTCTGCGTGGTTGAAGTCCAGGGCATGAGGGCCATGGCCGCGGCCTGCGCCTGCCCGGTCAGCGAAGGCATGGTGGTCAAAACCAACACCCCCAAGGTGAGGGAAGCCCGCCGCCTGGTGGTGGAACTGCTCCTGGCCAGCCATCCCCAGGACTGCCTGACCTGCGACCGCAGCCAGAACTGCGAACTGCAGGCCCTGGCCTCCGACCTGGGCATCAAGGAAGTCCGCTTCAAAAACACCAAGCCGCAACTGCCGCTGGACGCCAACAACCCCAGCCTGGTGCGCGACCCCAACAAGTGCGTCCTCTGCGGCCGCTGCGTGCGGGTCTGCACTGAAAAGCAGAGCGCCAGCGTTTACACCTTCGCCAACCGCGGGTACCAAAGCATAGTGACTCCGGCTTTCGGCCGGGGCCTGGAAAACGCCAAGTGTACCTTCTGCGGCCAGTGTTCGGTGATCTGTCCCACCGGCTCCATCGTGGTCAAGGACGACACGGAAAAAGTCATGGAAGCCATCAACGACCCCGACAAGGTGGTCGTGGTCCAGACCGCCCCGGCCGTGCGGGTGGCCCTGGGCGAACTCTTCGGCGCCCAGACCGGCGCCATAGTCACCCCCAAGATGGTGGGGGCCTTGAAGCTCCTGGGCTTCGACCGGGTCCTGGACACCAACTTCACCGCCGACCTCACCATCTGGGAAGAGGCCACCGAATTCCTGGAACGCCTGACCAAGAACCGCGACATGCCCATGATCACCAGCTGCTCGCCGGGCTGGATCAACTTCCTGGAAATGTATTACCCGGCCCTGGTCAAGCACCACTCCTCCTGCAAGAGCCCGCAGCAGATGTTCGGCGCCCTGGCCAAGACCTTCTACGCCCAAAAGGAAAAGTTGGACCCGGCCAAGATCGTCTCCGTCTCCATCATGCCCTGCACGGCCAAGAAGTTCGAGGCCAAGCGGCCGGAGATGCGCGCCAGCGGCTTCCAGGACGTGGATTACGTTCTCAGCACCCGGGAACTGGGCAAGCTGATCAAGAGCGCCGGCATCTGCCTTAATGACGTTCAGCCCCAGAACTACGATCCCATCATGGGCATCGGCTCCGGGGCCGGCACCATCTTCGGCAACACCGGCGGGGTCATGGAAGCGGCCCTCCGCTTCGCCTACGAGGCGGTGACCAAGGAGACCCTGTCTCAACTGGAATTCAACGCCGTGCGCGGCCTAAACGGCCTCAAGGAAGCGGAAGTCGATCTCAAGGGCACCAAGATCAAGGTGGCCGTGGCCCACGGTTTGGCCAACGCCCGCAAGGTTATGGAAGCCATCAAGGACGGCAACCCCCACAAGTGGAACTTCATCGAGGTCATGGCCTGCCCCGGCGGCTGCATCTCCGGCGGCGGCCAGCCCATCTCCCACGACATGAACTACCGGACCAAGCGCACCGAGGGGCTCTACGCGGACGACCGCAACCTCAAGTACCGCAAGAGCCAGGACAACCCGGAAGTCAAGGCCATCTACGCCGAATTCCTGGGTGAGCCGGGAGGCCACAAAGCCCACGAGCTTCTCCACTCCCACTCTGTCCACCACTAAGGCGCGGGCCAGTTGAAGCGCTGAAACCGACCGGGCCGGCTTATAAAGCCGGCCCGGTCACTTATAAGCGATGATTAATGGTCTTTTTGCCCCCTAGCGGCGTTGCTCACGTTTTTTAAGGCTCGAAATATTTCCAATATTCCTCGCCATAAAAAACATTCGCGCCTTGCCAGGGAACAAAAATCCTCATTAATCGGCAATTCCAAAGAAGTTTACAAGATGCCCGGGGGCTATGAGGAAATTTACCGCTGGCAGGCCGCCAAACTGGCCGAAGCCGACCTGACCGGGCCGGCGCCCGGCCTGGGCCTGACCGTGGCCGGGCCAGGGGTGGTCCGGGCCGGCCTCTTCGGACGGGACTACCTGGTGGATAAAAACGGCGTCCGGCCGGCCGACGGCGGGTTGGCCAGCCCGATCCAGCTAAGCCTGGTCGCCCATTACGCCCAAAGCCCCGGCCGGGGCGAACCGGCCTATGAATTCGTTCCATTGGACCGCTTGAGCGGCCCGGCCCCGGGGCAGCCGGGGGGAGGCCGGACCTTGGGCCGGGACCACTTCGACCGGGCCATGGCCCGACGCTTCGACCGCGACCCGGAAGCCCTGGCCGCCGCCGCCGCCCGCCTAGGCGGGCGGGACCTGGGCCGGGACCCTTCCGGCGGCCGGGCCTGGCTCTTCCACCCCTTCCCCAAAACGCCCCTGAAACTGGTCGTCCACGAGGCCGACGAGGAGTTCCCCGCCAGCTACCGCCTGCTCTTCGATCTCAGCGCCCCGGCCTTCATGGTCTTCGAGGCCCTGGGTTTTCTGGCCTTTCTGTTTCGCAAGGAAATATGCGAGTTGGGGGCAGGCTCCAGCCAGGGCTCCGGCCCTGGACCCACGCCGGCGGGCGGAGAGGTAAAAAGAACTTAAGCGGCCAACGCCGGAAGTTCCAAGATTAAACCGTCGCCCCGGCCTCGGCCACAAAACCCCGGGCTATTTCACATTACGCCGGCTATGGGGTCCAGGGGCCGGCGGCCCTTGGTCAGGAGCGGTAGGAGCCGTTGATGGCCACGTATTCCGGGGACAGATCGCAGGTCAGGGCTTCGTATTCGCCGTCGCCGGCCTTCAAATCTATGCCTATGACATATTCCGGCTTTTTCATCACGGCCGAGGCCGCGGCCTCCTGGCCGTTGTCCACCCCGGCCCGGATCCAGGGCACTTTGTCCAGGTCTATGTCCACGGCGTAGGGGTCGAAACGAGCCCCGCTGCGGCCCAGGGCCATGCAGAGGCGACCCCAATTGGCGTCGCAACCGTAGAAGGCCGTCTTGACCAAGGGGGATTCGGCCACCGTGCGGGCGGCCAGCCGGGCCTCGGCCGCCGTGGCCGCCCCCCGCACCCTTATGGTCACCAGGCGGGTGGCCCCTTCGCCGTCCAGGACGACCTGGCGGGCCAGGGAGCGCATGACTGAGAAGGCGGCGGCCCGGAACCGCGAAAGGCCATCCCCGCCGGTCAGCGGCCCGGCCCCGGCCGCTCCGGAGGCCATGGCCAGAAGGCTGTCGTTGGTGGAGGTGTCGCCGTCTATGGTGACCCGGTTGAAGCTCATT
>JAITUX010000064.1 GCA_031286085.1 Candidatus Adiutrix sp.
GCCGCCCAGGTATTCCGGCGGCTGACGAGAATCTCCAGGGCCACGGCGCCTAGAAAAATGCCCAGGATTAGGCCGGGAAGATTGAAAAAAATCAGCCCCAGGATGCCGCCGGCCACCGAGCCGAAGAGGCCGGCCCGGCTGGCGCCGAACTTTTGAGCCCCGAGGGCCGCGGCCGCATAGTCCACCACCATGCTCAAAAGAACCAAAAAGCCGGTGACCGCCAGGCTAGTGAAGCCGTAGGCCGACCAGCCGGTGAACCAGCCGTAGCCCAAAAAGGCCAGCCACATGAGCGGCAGGCCCGGCACCACGGGCAGAAGGGTGCCGGCCAGGCCGGCCAAGAGAACCAGGAGAGCTATAACCAAAACAGCGTATTCCATCCTGGCTCCTTAGGGGTAACTGGCTTTAATCATTAAAAAAACATGTCAATGAAAAATGCGCTTGACGGGCGGGGGCAAGCTGGTTAAGCTGACCCTGTGGACTCGGGTTAAGCGCCTTACGTCATTACTATTACCACAAACCGCCCGCCCAAGGCAAGCGGTGAAGGAGTTCCAGGTCATGTCCGTCATTCTGACCCTGACCGACGATAATTTTGAAACCGAGGTTAAGAAGGCCGCCCTGCCGGTCCTGGTCGATTTCTGGGCGCCTTGGTGCGGTCCCTGCAAGGCCGTGGGGCCCATCATGGAGGAACTGGCCGCGGAATATGACGGCCGCCTGGTCATCGCCAAACTGAACGTGGACGAGAACCAGGCCGCGCCGGCCAGGTTCGGGATCCGCTCCATTCCCAACCTGGTGCTCCTGAAGGGCGGCGAGGAGGCGGGCCGCATTGTCGGCGCCCGCACCAAGGACGGCTTCAAGGCCGCCCTGGAACCCCTTCTGTAGCCCCATGACCAGACGCTTGGCCGTCCTGCCGGTCTTCATACTGGCCTTGACCCTTATGGCCGGCTGCGGCAAGTCGGGTTCGATGGGCGATTACTTTAGCCGGCTTTTCGGCATCCAGCCCAGCGGCGACCGCGACCTGGGCGGGGACGAGCCCCAGGCGCTGGCCCGGGAAGCCCAGGAATTAATGGCGGCCGACAACTACAAGGACGCGGCCGTCCTGTGGCAGCAGCTCAAGGACCAGTATCCCTACAGCGAATACGCCGCAATCGGCGAACTTAAGCTCGGCGACGCCCTGTTTCTGCAGGACAAGTTCATCGAGGCCCAGGCCGCCTACGAGGATTTCGAGCGCCTGCACCCGGAACACGAGGCCGTGCCCTACGCCGTTTACCAGCAGGGCATGTGCTATTATTCCCGGATGAAAGGCATAGACCGGGATCAGACCCCCACTATCCAGACCATCCAGACCATGGCCCGCCTCCTGGAGACGTATCCCTACAGCCGTTACGCGGTCATGGCCCAGTCCCGCATCGCCGAGGCCCAGAACAACCTGGCCGGCCACGAGTTTTATGTGGGGGAATTCTATTTCCGCCGCAAGGACTACCAGGCGGCCATGAACCGCTACCTGGGCTTGATACAGTACTACCCCGATTCGGGTTATCACCAGCGGGCCTTGAACCGCATCGCCGAATACCGGCAAATGGTCCGGGACGGAACGGTGCCCGGAGACGTCAACCTGCGCGAAGGCATCTATGACTCGCCCTTCCTGGCCGCGCCGGAGTTCACCGGGGGCTCGGTTTTCTGATGGAACGCGACACTAGTTGGGGCGGCCGGGCTCCGGGGGCAGGTTCCGGTAGTCCGCGACGGGCATGGTCAGGGACCGGCCGGCGCTCAGGTTGACCACTTCCACCCGCCGGTTGCGGCCGTCTTCCGGTTCCAGGCCGGGCAGAGGCACGGCGGCGCCGAAGCCCTGGGGCCGGAGCTGGCCGGGGAAGAGGCGGAAGTTTTCCATAAGGTAGTCCCGCACGGCCAGGGCCCGGCGGAGGGAGAGGTCCAGGTTGTAGCTTGGCGAACCGGCCGCGTCGGTGTGCCCTTCCAGCCGGAAGATGTTGTCGGCCAGTTCCGGGGAAGTCATGGCCTGGCCCAGGATATCCAGGGTGAACCGGGCCTGGCTGGTCAGTTCGTCGCTGCCGAATTCAAACTGTATGTTCAGGGCCACCCGGGGCGCTTCGCCGGCCGACTCCGCCGGGGGCGTTGCGCCGGGCGCCTCCGCGGGAACCGCGCTCTCTGGTTCAGGCAGACATTCGTCCGGCGGCGGGGGGCCGCCCCGGGCCACGGCCAGGGCGGCCCGCTGCTCGGGGGTGAATTTTTTGCGGCAGGGCCTGGCTCCGGGCACGGCCAGGCTGTCGATAAGTTCCTTCAGGCCTGGATCCCGGACCGTATAGTCGGCGGTGCGCAGATTAAGGAAAGGGTGGTTGATGAAGGTCCAGCGGGGCGGGGGAAGATCGGCGAAGGCCGCTTCCTTCATTTCAAAGCCGCCGCTGCCGTCGTAGTCCACGATCTGGTAATCCCAGGGGTCGGCCAGGTCTTGGTCCACCACGTAGCAGAAGACCCGGCCGTTGTGGCTCAGGCGCAGGACCCGGCCGGCGTCGTCGGGCAGGGTGAATTCCTCCCGCCTGGTCTCGTCCCCAGCCTCGGCCGGGTCGAGATTGACCATCTGGTCGTCGGTTTTCAGGGCGCCGTCGATGTTCGGCTGCCGCCAGCCGTGGGGATGGTATTCGCCGCGATTGGGCGCGGCCAGGGCTTCGGGCGGCGCGGCCAGGGCCAGGGCCAGGAGGCCGGCCAGGGCCGGGAGACTCCATTTTACAAGACCGCGTCTTACGGCCTGTTCAGACATGCGGGGCCTCTTGCGATTCGTAAATTCGCGGCCCGGCCAGGGGCCGCCGGGCCGCCCCGGTCCCCCGCCGCCGGGGCGGGGGATTGGTCGGCCTCATTTTCCGTATCGGCCTCCCCAGCCAGACGTTTAGTTTTTTTTAGCCGCCGGGGGCCTTGGCCGCTGGAGTTGCTTATGGCTGACGACATATTGTGCGAGGTGAAGGACCGGATCGCCACGGTCACCCTCAACCGTCCCCGGGCGCTCAATGCTTTCACCGAGGAAATGCTGGAGGCGGGGCGCGGAATTTTTGAAAGCCTGGCCGAGGATGAGGCCGTCCGTTGCGTTGTGCTCACGGGCGCGGGCAGGCATTTTTCCGCCGGCGGCGACATCGGCGGGTTCAAGGAAGCCATTGAAAACAAGGTCTTCCTCACCCCTGAGTTTGTCGGCCGGGCCGCGGCCATGGCCAAGGCCATCCTGACCTGCCCCAAGCCCGTAATAGGCATGATAAACGGCGCCGCCGCCGGCGGCGGATGCGGCTTGGCCTTGGCCTGCGACCTGCGGGTGGTGACGGAAAGCACCCGCTTTATCATGGCCTTCATCAACTTGGGCTTGGGCGGAGACACCGGCAGTCTCTACAACCTGGTCCGGCTGGTGGGTTTGGGCCGGGCCAAGGAGATGATCATGCTGGGCGAACCCGTGGGGGGCAGGGAGGCCGTGGCCATGGGCCTGGCCAACCGGCTGGCCGAGGAGGGCCGCCTGGAGGAAACGGCCCGGGCCTTGGCCGCCAGGCTGGCGGCCCTGCCCACCAGGGTTTTCCGGCAGCAGAAGGAAATGCTTTTTGCCTCCTTCCACGAGTCTTTTCCCGCCTACACCAAAATGGAAATCGACAGCGTCGTGGACAGTTCCAGGAGAGCGGACTTCGCCGAAGCGGTCAACGCCTTTCTGGAAAAAAGGCCTCCCCGGTTCACCGGTGAATAAGGGCGTTGTCAAAGCATAAGGCCATTTACAGGCCCGGAAACATTTAGCCGCCCAAACGGATTTCGGCAACGGGTTTTATAAGTTCACTGGAAGGGACTCGAACCATGCCCCAAGTAAAAACGCTCACCGACGAACAGATAAAGGCCGCCGCCGAGGGCGCCGGCCTGGAATATGCGGCCTTGAAGGCCGTGGTTGTGGTCGAATCCTCAGGCGCGGGCTTCCTGGATGACGGCCAGCCCAAGATATTATTCGAGGGCCATGTCTTCTGGAAGCAGCTGGAGGCGCTAGGGCTGGACCCGGCCCAGCTCGCCCAGGGGAATGGGGACATTTTGCACTCGATGTGGGATAAATCCAAATACCAGGGCGGGGCGGCCGAACATCAGCGGCTCCATAGGGCGGCCAGGCTGTCGCCCGGTCCGGCGCCGCCGGGGCTGAGCCCTGGACCCTCGCCGGCCGGCAATGAGCCGGCGCTGGATTCAGCGGCCCTGGCCGGCGGGGTGGATGAATTATTCAGCCTGGGGCCGCTGGCCCCGGCGGCGCTGTGTTCCGTCTCCTGGGGCCTGTTCAAGATCATGGGCTTCAACTGGCGGCTTTGCGGCTACAAGTC
>JAITUX010000217.1 GCA_031286085.1 Candidatus Adiutrix sp.
CAACAAGTTTTGCCTGGACATTCGCGGTATCAAATACAGGATTTGTTACGCGAATTGCGAAAGGAGGGAAGCATATATTCCACAGGACGAACTCGCGGCTCAAGATGGCATATAATGGAGCCGCCTATAAATGATTGAACTTAATTGAGGGCCATTAAACTAATTGCATTGTATAACTATTTGATAACATAGTAAATAATTAAGAGGAATTGCTTGCCGTTCAAACCAATTGCGGTTATTTGTGTTTAATGCGGCTCCGTTGGAAAGGGTGCCGCCGATTAGCCGTAATATGGCTGGAGGAGGAGATGAATATTAGAGGGCTGGCCTGTTTATGGGCGGTCTGGCTAGGGCTGACCCGGATAGCGATCGCCGCCGTGGCCCTGGTCAGCGTGACCGTGCCCCCGGAGAAGGCCGTGTCCGGCGACCGGCTGCTTCTGGGGGAGGTGGCCTTCATCGAGGTGCTGGACCCGGCCGGGCGGGACCTGGCCTCGGCCCTGGCCCAGGCGGACCTCGGCCCGGCCCCGGGGCCGGGCCGCAGCGCGGTGCTGCGCCGCGACGAAATTAAAAAGATGCTTTTGGCCAGCGGACTGGACATAAGGTCCGCGACCTGGAACCTGCCCCCGGAACTCAAGGTCACGGCCGGCGAAAGCGCCTCCGTGAGCGAGGCGGAGTTGCGCGCCGCCCTGGAAAAACACCTGGCCGCCAGCGAGCCCTACCAGAGCGGCCGCTTCGAGGTGGTCAGCCTGAACATCTCCCCGCCCCCGGCCTTGTCCCAGGATCCAGTGACCGTCCGCTTCCAGCCCCAGATTTCCTCCAACCCGGTCAACGTCGCCGGGTATTTCATCTTCACCCAGAAGGGCCGGGACGCGGGCCGGGCCCGGGTGACGGCCTTGGTGGATTTGAGCCTCCCGGCCCTGGTGGCCGCCCGGGCCCTGCCCCGGGGCCGGACGCTCACCGCGGAAGACGTGAGCCTGACCTTCCTGCCCTACAACCAGGCCAAAGGGGCCCTAAGCGACCCTGACCAGGCCCTGGGCGCCACCCTCAAGACCACCCTGGCCGCCGGAACGCCCTTGCGTGAACGGTCCCTGAGCCCGAGCTTTATGGTGCGGAGCGGCGACACCGTCGTCTTAATCGCCCGGCAGGGCAACCTGAGCGCCACCACCACCGGCGAGGCCAAGGCCGACGGCGCCCTGGGCGACACCATCGCCGTCATCAACCTGAGCAGCAAGAAGAGCGTCCGCGGCCGCGTCGTCGGGCCGGGACAGGTGGAAGTCATTTTTTGAGGAGGCGCGGGGTGATGGCCTTTTAGCCGGGGCCAAAGGCCCCGGACCCCAGCGGCAGTCCGGCGGGTGCATGGCGAGACATTACGGGCTATGGAATTGGCCGAAAAGACTTTAGGAGTGGTCAGAAAAAGCAGAACAGCTGAAAGATGGAGGTTATTAAACAATGGAAGAAAGCAGGTCTCCATTGATGCCCGATAATGATCCAACCGATCAGGAATTAGAGGACGTTTTAAAAGGTTTGGATGAAAAAATCAGGGCGGAGGATGAATTGTTGATAATAAAGCGCGAAAGGGATTATCATGAATCGTTCAAGACGGCATATAATATGTTTGCGGATTATTTTTATAGTTCATAAGAGGAGTTATGCCGGTTCAGCGTCCGTTGCTCATAGTAATAGCCGGTCCAAACGGCTCTGGGAAGACAACATTTACTGAAAAGTTGCTTGAGCATTATTGGTTAAAAGATTGTCAATACATAAATCCTGATATTTTGGCTCAAAATAGTTTCGGAAATTGGAATTCTGCGGAAAATGTAATAAAAGCAGCTAATATGGCTGAAGAAATCAGAGAAAACTGCCTTGCAGGAAATGAAAACATGGCCTTTGAGACGGTTTTGTCCACCCCTGGGAAAGTGTTGTTCATCAAGCGATGCTTGGATAAAGGATATTTTGTCAGGTTATTTTTTATTGGTACCGCTTCCCCGGAGATAAACGCGGCTAGAATATTGCGTAGATATGAAAAAGGCGGCCATGAAGTTCCGATTTCAAAAATTTCTGAAAGGTATCCCAGATCAATAGCAAATTGCGCTTTAATTTGCCCTATAGTGGACAGGGCTTACATTTATGACAACACGCAAGAAGACGCGCCTATTCCAAAACTGATATTTCGAACGGAAAAAGGAGATTTGAAAAAGATTTATGAGACAATTCCAGAATGGGCGATGAGGATAGTTGAATCAATGGAATGGATGAAAAAAGTCAAGACGTTTTAACCGGCCCGCGTTCATATACGGTTTCGCCGCCGATGACGGTGCGGAGGGCCTGGATGTCCTTGAGGGCCTCGGCCGGGCAGGTGAGGGGGTCGTCGCTCAGGACGGTGAAATCGGCCAGCTTGCCCGGGGCCAGGGAACCTTGGCGCCTTTCGGCGAACATGGCCCAGGCGGCCCAGACGGTGTAGGACTTCAAGGCCTCCAGGCGGGTGAAACAATGTTCCGGCCGCCAGCCGCCGGCCGGCCGGCCGGCCAGGTTACGCCGGGTCACGGCCGCGTAAAGGCCCCAGAAGGGATTGACCGATTCCACGGGCGCGTCCGAGCCGCCCGTGATCACCCCGCCCGCATCCAGTATTTCCCGCCAGGCATAGGACCGGGCCAGGGCCGCCGGGGCCAGGCGGTCCCCGGCCATGGAGAGGTCGGTCATGAGGCCGGCGGCCTGGATGGAAGGGACCAGCCCCAGGGCCAGGACCTTGTCCCGGTCCTCTTCGGAAACAACCTGGAAATGTTCCAGGCGCCAGCGGTGGTCGCCCGGTTCCGGCCCCAGGACCTCGGCCATGACCTTCACCACCCGGGCCACGGCGGCGTCGCCGATGACGTGGACGGCCGCCTGGAAACCGTGGTCCCGCGCCCGCCGGAGAACGGCCGCCAGTTCCGCCTCGCCGCACCAGGGGCCGCCCCGGTGGCCGGGGCGGTCGGCGTAGTCGGAGGAGAGCCAGGCGGTGCGGGAACCCAAGGAGCCGTCGGCGATGATCTTGACCCCGGCTATGGCGAAGCGCTCCCCGCAGAGGCCGCTCACCGGCCGACCGCCGTCCTTGATATAGGCCGCGTCCTCCCCGGTTTCGGCGAAGAGCATGGCCCGGAGGCGCATTTTGAAAAGCCCCTCGTCATAGGCCGTTTTGAGCACGGCCAGGTCCTTCAGCCGGGAGGAGGCCTCCAGGCCCCCGGTGATTCCGTGGGCCAGGTATTCGGCCTGGGCGGCCAGGTAGGCCGCCTTGACCGCCGCGGGCCCGGGGCGGGGCTGGGCGCGGCGCACCAAATTGACGGCCGTGCCGGCGACTATGCCTAAAAGGCGGCCGGAGGAATCCTTCAAGATCTCGCCGCCGGGCGGGTGGGGGGAGTTTTCATCCAGGCCGGCCGCGGCCAGGGCTCGGGAATTGACCCAGGAGGAATGCCGGTCCACCCGGTCCAGAAACACGGGATGGCCCGGGGCGGCCGCATCCAGTTCGGCCAGGGTGGGCCAGGCGTTGCCCGGCCAATCCTCCTGGTTCCAGCCGTGGCCGACTATCCATTCGCCTGACGGCCTGGCGGCGGCCTCGCGGGCCACCCGGTCCAGGATTTCGGCCCGGCTGAGACCGGCCAGGGCCGGCATGGCCAGGCGGAGGCCCTCGGAGACCACATGGGCGTGGCCGTCCAGAAGCCCCGGCACGACCACCCGGCCGCCCAGGTCTTCCCGCCGGGCGGCCGGGGAGAGGCGGGCGGCGGCCTCGGCCGGCGACGAGCCCACG
>JAITUX010000089.1 GCA_031286085.1 Candidatus Adiutrix sp.
ACTGCACCATGGTGGTAAAGACAATGGGAGCCTCCCAATTATCCGCCAGGAGTTTTTGAGTCCAAGTTTCTTTTTCTTTGCTTGGAAGAATATTGGAATGATGCTCCAGGACAATAGTCCCCGGTTCCTCGTCTTTTTCCAGAATCTCCCGGGCGACCTTGGCGTTCTGGTCAATGATGGAAGTATAGGGAATAACGTAAATCACCCTGTCCAGCCCATGTTCTTGCGCATGATGCAGGGCAAAGCGCAGACTGGCCAGTGTTTTTCCGCCACCCGTGGGGACGGTGAGGGTGAAAAGACCTTGGGAGTCGGCGGCCCGCTCACGACATCTGGCGGATATGTCGCGGCGTAAATCATCTATGGGATTGGCCGGTTCAATACCGGCCAAATGATCTTCCAGCCTGGCGATAAGGCGCGGCCAAGGACGGCGGGGTATGCGGGCGCGCAGGTCTTTATACCTGGGATCATCAAATTCCGCGCTGTTGATGCGGTCGGCATCCAAAAGGCAGCTAAGAAGAAAACGAGCCACCAGACCTCGCTGAACCTCACGGCTGTTTTCGCTATCCCCTTTGTCTTCGTCGGAAACATCGGCGGGCAAAAGTTTTCCCGCTCTTTTGGAGATGCCAATGTCGCAGTGGTGCAATTCTTTCAAAATACCGGTATCAAGCAGTTGCCGGCTATCTTCCGCCATGACTGGCTCCCAGGCGCTCAGACATTCGTCATAGTGAGTTTTCGCGTCTTCCTTATCCATCCGGCGGCTGAAACCGGAACCCCCTTCCGGGTGGAGACAATCAATGAGCCCGGAATGGTGTGAGGCGATGCCCAGGGCCAGAATTTGCGCGTAGGGCGCCGCTTCTGTTTTACGCCGGTAGTGTCTCCAGATGTGCTGCGCGCCGGCCGTGGAATGGTCAATTTTGCCTTTGGCCGCCTTGGGATCCAGGTAATCATCATGGTCCTGGTCCAGCAAGTCTTCGGCTGATTTTATATAGTCCTGAAACTGTTTGGAATACTTTCCAAAGTCGTGTAACAGTCCCATTAGCCGGCCCGATAGAGGCAAGCCGGCCTTTTCGGCGAATTTACCGGCCAGGGCGGAGGCGGCGCGAAGATGTTCTTCAAGATACTGAGTTATCTTTACCCCGTTTTCTTCCCGAATGTGGCCTATGGCTTTCCCCATGCGTTTTCCCCTTCAAACAAAATGACAAGGCAAGAAATGCTCATCTACGGCGTTATTTTTGAATGCGCCAGGAACAGTTCCCCTGTTCCCTCCGCGGCGCGCGGCCAGGGCCGGCCGCCGGTTTTCATGGTATTATCAGATTTTCAGTTCGTCTCAGCCCAGGATGGGGGCACAGTTGCTGATTAGCCGCCGATTGAAACGCTGAATCGCTAAAGGCTCTTCTAGCGCCGCATTTCATCCAGGCTGAAGATGAGGCCCGGGGTGTCGGCGCGGCCTTCGAAAACGGAGGGCAGGGGGGGCAGGACGGACTGGCGGATGGCCCGCTCGACGGAGAGGTCATAATCGGGGTTGCCGCTGGACTGGTCCAGGCGCAGGGCGGAGACCTGGCCGCTGGTCTCGATTTTTATGGTGAACACGGCCTTGAGGCTGGCGGCCAGGCCCGCCACCGGGGGCCGCCAGTTGAAACTGACTATATCCTTGACCTGGCGGTAGTAAGCCTCTTTTTCCGGGTGCAGCCTCTGGCTGCCGCTGGCCCCGCCGCTGTCCTCGGAGCTTTCACCCTGGCCCAGGCCCTGGCGTTTCCGCAGGTCCACAAGGCGGCTTTCAATGGCCGCCTCCCGCCGGTCGGCCTCGGCCTTGCGCTTTAGCGCATCCAGGCGCCGGTTTATTTCCGCGTCGCGGTTGGGCGGCGCCTTGGGCTTGGGCGGCGGGTCGGCCGCCACCTTGGGCGGAGTGACCTTGGGCGGGGCGGCCGGCGTTTTCTTCAAAACCGGCTTCTCCGGCGCCTTGGGGCCCAAGGGGATGACCTCGGCCGGCGCGGTCAGGGCCGCGGGCTCCGGCGGCGGCGGCTGGTTTAAAGCCGGGTCGCTGCGGGGGGCTTCCACCACGTCGGGGCCTTTGAGGTCTGGAACCACCGGGGCGGGAGGGGCGGCCGGGGCCGGGGGCGAAAGGCTGCCCATGAGCTGGACGGTGATGACCTCCTTAAAATCCGGCTTCCGGGCCTCCCAGCGGGGCACGAAGAAGACCAGGAAACCGCCCAAAAGCACGTGGAGGCCCGCGGAAAGCAAAAAGGCCGCGGCCAGGGTGGAGGGCTCCCCGTTCCGTCCCGAAAGATGGATGGCGTCGTCCATAGCTTAATTCTTCCGACTTAAAGCCTTTTCGCCGCCGCGGTCAGCCGCCGCGCTTCTTCGCCTTGGGCGCCGGCCGTTCCGCCGGTTCGGTGACCAGGCCGATGCTGGTTATGCCGGCCTGCCTTAATTGGGACATGACCACGGCCACCGCCCCGTAGGCCACGTTGTGGTCCGCCTTCAGAAAAACCGTCTGGTTCCCCTTGACTTTCATGACCTGGGCCACCTGGAAGGCCAGGTTGGCCCCGCTGACCTCATGCTCGTCCAGGAAAACCGTGCCGTCCGATTTTATGGTGAGCACGGTCTGCTTCTCTTCGGTCCGGAGGGCCTGGGCGTCAACTTTCGGCAGTTCCACGTCCAGGCCCTGGGTCATCATGGGGGCCGTGACCATGAAGATGATGAGCAGCACCAGCATCACGTCCACCAGGGGCGTGACGTTGATCTCGCTCATCATGCCGGGCCGCCCGCCCTGTCCGCCGCCGCCTAAGGCCATCTTCAGGCCTCCCTGGCCCCGGCCCGGCCCGCTTGGGGGGCGGGGCCGCGCTTCAAGAGGTCGCGTTCCAGAATATTTATGAAATCGGCGTTGAAATTGCCCATTTCCGCTTCCAGCTCCCGGACCCGGCTGTTGAAGTAGTTGAAAAAAATGACCGCCGGAATGGCCGCGGCCAGACCCACGGCCGTGGCCACCAGGGCCTCGGAAATGCCCGGGGCCACGGTGGCCAGGTTGGCCGTGCCGGCCAGGCCTATTTCATGGAAGGAATCCATGATGCCCCAGACCGTGCCGAAAAGGCCGATGAAGGGCGCGGCGTTGCCGCAGGTGGCCAGGAAGGGCAGATACTTGAAAAGGCGGGTGCTTTCGGCCGCCCCGGAGCGCCGGAGGGCCCGCTGGACGTTTTCCATGGCCGTCCGCTGGTCCAGCTTGGCCTTGTGGACCCGGCCCAGTTCCTGGTAGCCCACCCGGAAGATCTGGGCGATGGGGGAGGCTCCGAAACCGGCGGCCTCGGCATAGAGGTTGGCCAGGGAGCGGCTCTGCCAGAAGGCGTCCAAAAAGGCGTTGGAGTTGCGGCTGGCCCGGCTCAGCTGCACGGCCTTGGAGAGGATGATGGCCCAGGAGAACATGGAAAAGGCCAGGAGGGCCAAAAGAACGCCCTTGACCACGGGCCCGGCCCCGGTGACCATCAAGATGACGTTGGAGGCCGCGGCCGCCGGAACGGCCGGCAGGCCGTAGGCCGCGGAACCCGCCGGGTCCGCCAGGGGCTGGGCCGCGGCCTGGGCTAAGGAAACAAGGTCGAGAGCGATGGACATGGTTCCACCCGTCCCTGATTTTAAGGCCGTTATAGCGCGGCGGTCAGCCGGCCGCCGACAGGCGCTGTTTCTTGTTGAACTGGTCCAGGTATTTGGGCAGGCCCGTCCCGGCGGGGATCAGGCGGCCCATGATGACGTTCTCCTTGAGCCCGGCCAACTGGTCGGTCTTGCCCGAGACGGCGGCCTCGGTGAGCACCTTGGTGGTCTCCTGGAAGCTGGCCGCCGAAATGAAGCTCTCAGTGGAGAGCGAAGCCTTGGTTATACCCTGAAGCACCGGCTCGGCCGTGGCCGGGGTCTTGCCTTCGGCCAGGAGCCGCTGGTTGAGTTCCTCGAACTTCAGGCGGTCGGCCGACTCGCCGGCCAGAAGTTCGCTGTCGCCCGGGGACTTGACCCGGATCTTGCGGAGCATCTGGCGCACGATGACCTCGATGTGCTTGTCGTTGATCTTGACCCCCTGGAGCCGATAGACCTGCTGAACCTCGTCCACCAAATACTTGGCCAAGTCCTTGACCCCCCGGATGGCCAGGATGTCGTGGGGGTTGGCCGCGCCGTCCATGAGCGGCTCGCCGGCCCGGACGAAATCGCCCTCGTGGACCGTGACGTGCTTGCCCTTGGGGATCAGGTATTCCTTGGCCTCGCCCACTTCCGGGGTGATGATGACCTTGCGCTTGCCCTTGGTCTGCTTGCCGAAGGAGACGGCGCCGTCTATTTCGCTGATCACGGCCACCTCCTTGGGCTTGCGGACCTCGAAGAGTTCGGCCACCCGGGGCAGGCCGCCGGTGATGTCCTTGGTCTTGGTGGTTTCCCGGGGGATCTTGGCCAGGGCCTCGCCGGCATGGACGCGGACCCGCTCCTCCACCATGAGTATGGCGTTGACTGGCAAAGGATAGACGGCCGGTATGCCCTTGGAGGTCAGCTGGGGCTTGCCGGCGGCGTCCAAGACCTTTATGCGGGGCCGGACGTCGG
>JAITUX010000144.1 GCA_031286085.1 Candidatus Adiutrix sp.
CCTTGGCCGGCCAGGGGCCAAATAAAGGTGAGGGCCTCGGAGGCGGTCAAGTCGCTCCGGTGGGCCGTGGTTATGAGCCGGACCGACAGGGGCGGGTCCTGAAAAAGCACGGACTCCTCCGGCCCGGCGGCGGCCGGGGCGAGCCAGACCGGGGGACGGGGGTCGGCCTGGGCGTCCGTAGGCGGGCCGGGGGGGAACTGGCCGGCCGGGGGCCCTATCTGGGCCAGGGTCAGGCCGGCCCCCAGAAAAAGCGGCGCGCCTTGGGGCAGCCACAGGCAACGGCCGGCCTCGGCTTCAAATTCGGGCCAAAGCTCCGGCCGGCGGCCAAGGTCGATTTCGGCCCGGGCCTCGGCCGGGCCCTCCGGCCAACCGGCCCGGAGCGCGGCTTCATCCTCGGCGGCCAGTATATACCAAAGAGAATATGCGGTGAGCGACAGGGTCTGGGAGGCCTCCCCGGTGTTTTTCAGCTTGAGTTCCACCGGCAGGGGGGAGTCGGGATGGTCGCCCGCGCTTAAGCCCGTCAGATCCGCCCCCCACAGGTGGCGCAGATAACCCAGGCTTCGCCCGGCCTGGGGGCCGGCGGCCACCCGGGAATTATCCGTGGCCAGCCAAAAAGTGCCGGCGCTGAATTCCGGCACCTCCCCGGCCGGCCAAAGGCGGTCCGAGCGGCCCTGGAACTGTTCGGCCGGGATGGGTTCCAAGGTCAGGGGGTAGGGTTCATTGCCGTTCATGGGCGTCCATCCGGGTTCAAATCAAGGCGGCGGCGATTATAGCATATCAAGCGCCTCGCGGCCATATGGCCTTCACCTTCAAACGGCCCCATCCAGATCCCGGGCCAGTTCATCCAGGATGTCGGCCAGGCAGAGGCCATAGGCCGCGACCAGGTCGGCCGCCCCGCCCCCCGCTGGCAGAGCGCGTTCGCAGGGGTAGAGACGGTCCAGCGCGACCCGGGGCGCGGCCGGCTGAAGGTCGCTCAGAGTGAAACGCAGGGTCAGGACGGCCCGGGGCGGGGCCGGGCGGAAGTCGCCGTAAAGATCCTGGATATGGGCCTCCAGGCCGTAATCGGCCAAGGCCAGGCCCGGGGCGGCCGTCACCCGGAAACGCCGGCTGGCCTTGGTCAGGCGGCCGGCCGCGGCTTCGGCCAACAGGCGGGTCGGGGGGGCCAGGAACTCGTTGTAAAAATCGCTCTCATAGCGGTCCGGCCCCAGGCGATAGACCAAGGCCCGGCCGTCATAGGCCGGGGCCGCGGTGACCGCGCCCAGGAGCAGGGTGCGCCGGCCGGCCGCGTCGGCGGCCTCGCCATAAGCCGCCTCCGGGACGGCCAGGGTAAAGCGGTTTTTCACCGGGTGGGGCTGCCCCAGGCAGGCGATAAGGCTTAAGGCCAGAAACACAACCGGACCGAATCTAAAAAACATAGTCCCCTGATTTTCGGTTCACCCGCGGCACCAGGCCGACCGCGGCCAAGGGCCGAATTCGCGGCCCCTGGTCAAGGCAGGTTGAAGGTGGTGACGTTTTCCGGCCGCCGCGCCCGCCCCGGTTCGGCCGCCCTGGGGGGAGAGCCGAAAAGGACCTGGCTGGGCTGATTTTTCAACAATTCCGACATTTCCCGCAAATTTTCCGCCGTGGCCCTCAGGTTGTCCAAGGTCTCCGGGAGCCCCCCTTGGGAAGAAGCCAGGAGCTGGTCCAGCCGCTTAAGGCTCTGGCGCAGCTGGCCGGCCGAGGCGGCCTGGCCCCGGCCGCCCTCGCCGGGGCTGCTGAACAGTTCGTCGATATGCCCGGCGGAGATGCGCAGCGAGGCCGACAGTTCCCGGATTTCCTCCAGGGCGCCGCTTATGTCCCTGGACAGGCGGCCCGCGTCCAGGGCGACCAAGGACTGGTCAATGGTCTGGATAGCCTGTTTGATCTCCCGGCTTATCCCGACCAGGTCAATGTCGTTCATGGTGCGCAAGAGGCGGCCGATGGCTTCGCCGATTTCGAAAATCTGGCTGGGGCCGCTGGGAATATACACCAGATCGACGTTCCGGGCAATCAGTCTGGCCGCCTCCAGGGCGTTCGCCCCCATCAACTGGTCCTCCTGGCCGTAGTCCAGGTTCAGAAAGCCGAGGCCCGTGACCCCTTGAAAGGTCAGGTAAACCTTGAGCCCCTTGGCTATCTCCGCCCGCAAAAAATTCGGCACGTCATCCGGATCCGGCACCTGGATGGCGAAGGTGGCCGGGTCTATTTCAAAATCGACCCGCACCATGGGCTGGCCGCTCAGGTCGTCGGCCGCGGCCAGGGACAGGGAGACGACCCGGCCGATGGTGAAACCGCGATACTTGACCGCCGCGTCCTTGGATATGCCCTGGACGGAACGATTGAAAAAAGTCACGCAAAGCACGCTGGACGAGTTCAGGTGGCCTTGCAGGCCGAACACCAGAAACCCGGCCACCAGGAGCCCGAAGCCTACCAGGACGAAGATGCCTATTTTCAAATAATTGCCGTCGGGCATGCCAAAGGTCTCCGGCGTTTGCTCAAAAGCCGGCTTTATTCGGGCCGCCGGTTGAAAAAGGCGGCCACTAAGGGCGGTTCGGTCCGCCGGGCCAGTTCGGCCGGAGAACCTTCAGCCACGATGCCCCGGCTGGCGCGGTCCAGGATGATGGCCCGGTCGATGATGCTCATTATGCTGCCCAGTTCATGGGTGACCATCCCGAAGGCTATGCCCAGGTTCCGGGCCAGGGTGACTATGAGCCGGTCCAGGCCGGCCGAGGTGATGGGGTCCAGGCCGGCCGAGGGTTCATCAAGGAAAATCAGGCCCGGCTCCAGGGCCATGGCCCGGGCGATGGCCGCCCTTTTCCGCATCCCGCCGCTGATATGGGCCGGCCGATGGTGTTCAAAGCCTGAAAGGCCCACCAGGGCCAGCTTCAGGCGGGCGGCGGCCAGCACGGATCCGGGCGACAATCGGGTGAACTCCCTAAGGGGCAGGGCCACGTTTTCCAGGAGCGTCAGGGAGCCGAAAAGAGCCCCGGACTGATACATCATCCCGAAAAGACGCCGACACTCGTTTAAGCGGCGCCCGCCTTCGGCCCATATGTCCCGCCCGAAAAGGCTTATCCGGCCCGACCGGGGCGGCACCAGGCCTATGAGGTGGCGCAAGAGGGAACTCTTGCCGCTGCCGCTGCCGCCCAGGATGCCGAAAATCTCGCCCGCCCCGATGGTGAAATTGATATTCTCCAAAATGGGGGGCGCGCCGCCATAGGCCACGGCCAAGCCGTCAACCTCAAGGGGCGGGGCCGATTCGAGCGGCCCGGGCCGGTCAGATGCCGGCGACATAGAAACCCACCGCGAAGATACTGTCCAGCACGGCTATGACGATGATGTTGGTCACCACCCCGCTGGTCGTGGCCCGCCCCACCGCATCGGGGCCGTCGCCGGCGGCCAGACCTCTCTGGCAACCCACGGCCCCCACCGTGAAGCCGAAGACGAAGGCCTTGAAAAACCCGATCAGAAAGGAGTAGAGGGTGACCTTCTCCACGGCCATCGACCAATAGGTGACGGCGGTGTAGCCCAGGCCCAGAAGCACCAGGCTGCCGCCGAACATGCCCACGAAACAGGCGATGAGGCTCACCCCGGGGGCGGTGAGCATCTGGGCCAGCACCCGGGGCAGAGCCAGTTCCCGCACCGGGGAGAAGCCCATGGTGGTGAGGGCGTCGATCTCCTCGGCCACCCGCATGGCGCCCAGTTCGGCTGAAAAGGCCGAACCGGACCGGCCGGCCAGGACTATGGCGGCTATGAGGGGGCCCAATTCCCGCACCACGGAAACGCCCACCAGGGTGGCCACATAGATTTCCGCGCCGAAAAGCTTGGTGATCATGGCCGCCTGGAAGGCGATGATCAGACCCACCAGAAAGGAGACCAAGGCGACTATGGGCACCGCGTTGACGCCGGACCTCTCGGCCGCCTCGGCCACGCTCCGCCAGTTGAAACGCCAAGGCCGGGCGGCCAGACGGAAGAATTCGGCCGTCAGCTCGCCCAAAAAAAACGTGAGCGCCCGAAAGTCCCGGACCAGTTCCGCCGCCGCGCGGCCCACTTCCTCCAAAAAGTGGACGCGGGGCGGCGCCGGAGCCAAAGGCTTGGTCATGGCCTCCCGGGCCAGGCGGAAAATGGTCTCGAAGCGGGGCGGCAGGCCGGCCGCGGCCGCCTGGCGGCCGCTCTTCTCCGCCGCCTCCAGAGCCGCGATAATTTGGGCCGAACCATTTAGATCGAGAGCGGTCAGGCCCGTAAGGTCCAAGGTCAGCCGCGGCGTCCCGGCCGGCCGACGACTCAGGAACTCGTCCAGAGGCCGCCAGGCCTCGGCCTCGGTGTTCACGTTGAGGGGCCCGGCTAGGAAGGCCACGGTTTCCGGGCCGCCCTCCTTGACGGTCAGGACCAGCGCGGCGGAATCACCGGCCCTGGCTGGGGGAGGCCCCGGGGACACTTGAGGATTCCGGACGGCTTGGTTCGGCCGGGGCTGTTGCGGAGGCGGCCGCCCGCTCCGCGGCCGTCAGGGCCAGGCCGTCCCTGGAGAGCCCGGCTTCGGCCAGTTCTTCAGGGGACAGGGCCTGGCGGAAAATCTCCAGCAGGTCGTCAAAGGGCTGGGCCCGGTCCATGATCAGCCAGCGGCGGCCCTTGAGCAGACAAGAGCCGCCCTTGAGCTTCAGGCCGGCGTAACGCAGCCGGCCGGTGGAGACCGTAAGGCCCGCGCGCCGGGCCGCGGCCTCCAAGCCCTCCAGAATCGCCTGCTGCTTCTTGCTGTGGGGCGACCTATCCTTCGGCCGCCGCACTCCGGTTCTGCTCATTGCCTTACCCACCTCCGTGCGGCCATAAGGCTTTCCCGCGCGGGAAGCCTGATTATAAACGAGACGGGCCGCCCGTCAAGCCGGGGGCGCCGGTTCCCCCTTCTCCAGGGCGGCCTTGAGGGTCAGGGCCGGCTCCAGGTCGGGATTCAAGGCCAGGGCCTGTTCCAGGTAATCCATGGCCCGGGCCTGGTCGCCGCTCTCATAGGCGGCCCGGGCCAGGTTGAAAAGGAGATGCTCATCCTCGGCGCCCATCATCGTCCGGGCCTTCTCATAAAATTCAATGGCCTGGTCATAAAGCTTGAGCGACCTGAGTTGCCGGCCCAGGTCATTGAAGAAATGCTTGTTTTCCGGCTCCATCATATTTTCCTGCCGGGCCAGCTGCGCGAATATATTCGCGGCCTTTTCCACCTCGCCCGTCTCCAGCCAAACCTTGCCCAGGCCGAATTTGGCCCGCACATGTTCCTGTTCGGCCTTCAGGGCCTTGAGATATTCATATTCGGCGCTCCCCAGCTCTCTACGCTCCACATGCTCTTCAGCCATGGCCACATGCCTGTCGGCGGCGAGTTGAGACGGGGTTTTGGGAGTTTTCGATTCATAGGTGAACCGTTTAAGGAACTCATCCAGGGGCACATTCTGCTTGAGGGGCAGGGGCACGCCGTCCATGTCCAGGATCTGGACGGATACGGTGTCTTCGTCCAGCTGGACGCACTGGTAATAATCGACCACCGTATGTCGGCGGATGGTGTTCATGGTGCCTATTTCCTGGACCTTGGTCTCGGAATAGACGCCCTCCATGATTTTGATGTTGACCATGGTGCTCATCTATTCAACTTTTACGGCCGGCCGGGCCGGAGGCGGCCGTGGAATCGGGGGCGGCGGGGGCCGCGATGACGGCGGTGAAAAGCAGCGGTTCCGGGCCGATATTGGCCAGACCGTGCCCCTCGCCCATCCGGGTCAGGGTCACATCGCCCGGGCCCACTTCGGCGGCCTGGCCGTCGCGGCGGGTATAGAGGCCCCGCCCCTGGTTGATGATGTATATTTCCTCATCCTCCTTATGGACATGAAAACCGATCGAAGCCCCCGCGGCCAGGGTCATCTCCCCGATCATTTTGAAAACGGTCCCTTCCGGCCGCTTGTCCGGGCCGAAGGGGTGCCGGCCGCGAATCTCGCCCTCGCCGCCCTGGGCTTTCTGCCGCACGTTTTCCACTCTATCCTTGGCTGAAAAAATCATAAAGTCACATCCTTATGGTTTTTCAGGGGCCGCCGGATTCCGGCAGGCGTTCCTTTATCCGGCGGAGCGTTTCCGCCTCGGTCAGCCCCTCGACCGCCACCACCTTGCGGCGGCTCCCCGGACCGGCCGCCAAGCTCAGGCAACTGGCGCTCAAACCCAACTGCCCGGCCAGAAACCTAAGGAGGGCCAGGTTGGCCGCCCCGGCCTCGGGCGGGGCGGCGACGCGGACCTTCAAGACCTGGCCCTGCCAGCCCACCAGGGCGTCGGCCTTGGCCCGGGGCGAAATCAGCACCGCCAGGCGGCAGCCGGGCGAAGGCCCGGTCATAACACGTAGGCGCCCCGCAGGGCCGCCTCCAAGGAGCCCAGAACCACGAAGCGCAAAAGGAGCAGGATAAGCAAAAAAACCAGGGGCCGCCAATCCAGCCCGCCCGGACCCGGGGGAGAAGCGCAGAGCGAGGGGGCCGAAAGGGGCGCGGTCAGAGGGGTGAATCCCGGGAGACGGCGGATCAAGGAAAAAAGCAGGG
>JAITUX010000198.1 GCA_031286085.1 Candidatus Adiutrix sp.
CTGGAGTTGGAATGCCGGGAAATCCTGGATGAAGCCGTGGCCCTGGCCGACCGCGAACAGGAAGAGCTTCGCGTCAAGTGCGAAGGCGCGGCCATTCGGGCGCCTTCCATGAAAAAGAGAAAGCCCTTGCCTTCGCCCCTGTCCATGGCGGATTAGGCTTTTCCATTCCCAAACCGGGCCGCCCGGATTACTCCCCAGCCCCAGCCGGATAGGGCCGCTCGGCGGAACCCCTCGGCTTCGCGCGCCGCGATCCCACTAACCCCGTCAGATCCGGAAGGAAGCAGCGGTCCGTGACGAGCGCGGGCCGCGAAACACCGGGGGGTTCCGCCGAGCCGGCCCTACCTGACCGTGAAGACGGCCGCGCTGGCCTTGGTCACTTCGCCCGCCTTGAGACCCCGCACTTCCAGCCTGGACCGGCCGCGTTCCAGGGGCACCAGGCAATGGGACAAACCCCGCCCGGCCGCGGCCTCCCTCTTCAGTTCCCGCCCGTTCAAAAGCCAGACCAGTTCGTCCGCCGTCCCGTCGTTCCGCGCCTGGGCCTTGATTTTCTGGGTCAGGGCGCCCAAGCCCGGGTCCAGGGCGTAGGCTTCCCCGTTCAAGGGCCGGATGAGGCCGAAGCCCTCGGCGCGGCCCAAGACCGGCCCCGGCGGCCCGCCGGCCGCGTTCAGGGCCTCATGCCCGCAGGTTTCGGGCGGGGGGAACCTGGCCAGGAAGATCTCCATTTTGCGGTTGGGGCAGGCCGGGCCGGCCAGCAGCCCGCTGGCCGGGCAGACCTCCCGGGCCGTTAGGCCGGGCGGCGCCGGAAAGGCGGCCGGCCTGATTTTTTCGGCCAAAAGGTCGCTGACCCGCCGCCAGATGGTTCCGGCGCCGGTCACGCCGGAGACCCCGTTCATGGGCCGGGCGCGGAAATCGCCGGCCCAGACGCCCACGACGAACCCGGTGGTGTAGCCCAGGCACCAGTTGTCCCGAAAGCTGCGGCTGGTGCCGGTCTTGACGGCCGCCGGGTAGGGCGGGTTAAGGGTCAAGCCGTCTCCGAAGCCGGTGAGGCGGGCCAGGGGGTCGCTTAAAATATCCGTGACCAAAAAGGCGGCTTCCTGGCTGAAGACCGGCGCGGCCTGCGCGGGCCCGCCGGCCTGGCCCGGCCCGGCTTCCCCCTTGAACATGACCTCCGGCCGCCAGCGCCCGCCGTCGGCCAGGGCGGCGTAGGCCAGGGTCAAATCCTTGAGCCGCACTTCGCCGCCGCCCAGGGGCAGGGTCAGGCCGTAATGCCCGGCGGGCCGGTCAAGGCTGGTCAGGCCCAGGGCTTGGAGGCGGCTCAGGAAAGGCTCCAGGCCGAAGCGGGCGGCCAGGCGGACCGCCGGGAGATTCAGGGAACTGGCCAGGGCCAGGCGGGCCGGGACCGGGCCGTGGACCGTGCGGCTGTAGTTGGCGGGGCTGAAGCTGCCGCCGCGGGCCGGGAAGTCGCCGGCCGCGTCGTTCAGGAGGGAGGCGGGGTGGATAAGGCCGGCGTCGAAGGCGGCGGCGTAGAGAAAAGGCTTGAGGGCCGAACCGGGCTGGCGGAGGGCCAGGACCCCGTCGTTCTGGCCTTCGTCGTCGGCCGCGAAAAAATCGGCCGAACCCACCCAGGCCAGGACCTGGCGGCCGGGGTGGGAAAGGACCAGCACCGCGGCCTGGCTTAGTCCCTGGGCCCGGAAGGCCTGGACGGTTTCGCGCACTATGGCCTCGGTTTGGACCTGGATATCCAAATCCAGCGTGGTGGCTATGACCGGCGGCGGGGCCGGGCCGAAAAAGCGCCGCGCCTGGCTGAGGAAGTGGGGGGCCAGAAAGGGGCTGGAGCGGTGGGCCAGGGCCAGGGGCTCGGCTTCGGCCCGGGCCAGTTCCGGGCCGCTCAAGCGGCCTTGCCGGGCCAGCCGCCGTAGGATGAGCCCCCGGCGGGCCAGGGCCGGCCGGGGGTCCTTGTAGGGGTTGAGGGCGCCGGGTGAAGCGGGCAGGCCGGCCAGGAAGGCGCTTTCGGCCCAGGACAGGTCGCGGACGGAGCGGCCCAGATAGACCGAGGCCGCGGCCGCGAAACCCTCGGTCAAGCGGCCGCAGGGCGCCCGGTTGAGATACTCGGCCAGGATGCTGTCCTTGGAGTGGTGGCGCTCGATGAGGAGGGCCCACCACAGTTCCTTGAGCTTGCGGCCGTAGGTGCGGGGCCCTGGGGTCAGGCCCCGGTTCAGGCGGGCCAGCTGCATGGTGATGGTGGAGCCGCCGCTTTCGATGCGTCCGGCCCGGAGATTGCGCCAGCCGGCCCGCAGGAGGGCCAGGGGGTCGAAACCGGGGTGGAGGCGGAAGCGTTTATCCTCGGCGGCCAGCACCGCGTCTATCAGGCGGGGGCTGAACTCGGCCAGGGGCCGGCCGGACCGGACGGCCGGCCGGGGGGGCAGGAATTCCTTAAGCGGCCGGCCCCGGCGGTCCGTCACCTGGACCGACCAGTTCCAGGAGCCGTTTTCCGCCAGGGGGTCGGGCCAGAGGCCCAGGGCCAGCCAGAAGAGGCCCGCGGCCGCCAGGGCGGCGCCGGCCAGGGCCGGCCGCCTGAACGCCGGCCTCATTTTTCGTTTTCAGCGGAGCCGGCGAAGAGGAAGGCGTTCTTACCCCTTTTCTTGACCAGGTACATGGCCTCGTCGGCCGCGGCCAGGAGGGCGGATTCATCGTCGGCGTGGTCGGGGAACAGGGATATGCCTATGCTGGCGCCTATCCGATGGCTGGCGCCGTGGAAGCTGATGGGCTCGGACAGCCTTTCAATTATCTTGCCGGCCACGAGGCCGGCGTCTTCCTGGTGGGTGAGGTTGGTGAGCACGGCCACGAACTCGTCGCCGCCCAGGCGGCCCACCAGGTCGGATTCGCGGATGCTGCCCCGGAGCCTTTCGGCCGCCGCGTAAAGCACCGCGTCGCCGACGGCGTGGCCGTAGGTGTTGTTGACTTCCTTGAAGTCGTCCAGGTCGATGAAGAGGACCGCCATCTTGAAGCCGCCCCGCTTGGCCAAGCGCAGGGCCTGCCCAAGGCTTTCCTTGGTTTTACGGAAGTTCGGCAGGTTGGTCAGGGGGTCCAGATTGACCAGGGCCTCCACCTTGGACAGGCGGCGCCCGGCCATCAGGGTGGCCAGGTAGGCGCTGACGGTCCGCATGGTCTCCACGTCGCTCCGGCCCAGGCGGGGGCTGATGGGCCGCTGTTCACTCTGCCGGCCCGTCACCAACAGGGCCACCAGTTCATCGCGCAGCATGAGCGGCACGGAGATCAGGAAAGGCAGCTTGAGGGCCGCGCGCAAGTCGGCCAGGCGTTCGGGCGGGTCGGCCCCGGTTATCAGGACGGGGGTGATGGGATTCAGGAATTCCGGCTCCACCTTGAGCCGCAGTTTCTCCAAGTCCCGCCTTTCGTCCTTGGCATAGCCCTGAAGCACGGAGGGCGTAAAGAGGCCGTCGGCCTCGGGCCGGAGGATGGCGGTGCGCCGCATGTTCAAGGCGTTGTTAAGGCGCCGGCTTATCGAATCCAGGAATTCCTCGTTGTCCAGCTCCTGCCCCAGGTTCACGGCCAGTTCGGCCATCAGGCCGAAGCCCCGCCGCTTCTGTTCCAGTTCCTGGCGCATGGCGATGGTCTGCAGATCGACCTTGAGCATGTGGGCGATGGAGAATTCGGCCACGCGGCGCAGGTAGAAGACCTCGCGGCGGAGTTTCCTGATTTCCGTCTGGTCAATGGTTTTGGTCGTCATGGGGCCGCCTTCAGGGGTCCACGCTGAACAGGGTCAGGACCCCGGTCCAATCCAAGCTCTGGGGCCGGCCTTTGACCGCGGCTATTTCCACGCCCGAGTAAATGCCCAGGAGGGGAACCCGCCCGGCCAGCTCCCGCTGGATGACGACGGCGTCCTCCATGTCAACCCCGGCGTGGCCGGCGGCGCGCCCGGCGCAGTTTATGTAGGTGGCGAAGACCGGGCGGCGGCGGCCCAGGCCCTCAAAGAGGCCGGCCACCCTGGGCGGTATGTAATCCATGTCCAGGCTGCGGTACATGAGCTGGAACTCGGTGCCCGCCACCATGTCCGGCTCGAACATGACCAGCCCTCCCCGCTCGGCATCCAGCCCCAGGCAGAGGCGGTTGGCGTAGCTTTCCGCGTTGAAGGAGGCCAGCTTGTCGCCGCTGTTGACCCCCAGGGTGAGGAAAAAGGGGTAATCCTCTATCCGGATGAATTTGCCCAGCATCCGGTCCAGGAAGGACAGGGCCGGCTGGCCGTCGATTTCCAGTATGACCTGGCTGTCGGCCTTGGTGACCGTGTAATAGCAAGTGGCCGGATGACAGCCGTGCATGATGACGCTGTCCAGGCGGATGTTCCCGGAAAAGGCCAGGGCCGTGGCGCTGTGCTGAGCCACACCCCGGCCGGTCCATTGCCAGGTGGGCGAGCAGTCGTAATCACTCATGCAGCCGGCCCCCACCAGGGCCGGCAGAAAGCCCAGGCCCTTTTCCAGGCCCTGGATAAGGGGGGTGGCCATGAGCAGGCGCAAGTCGCCCTGGGAACGGTTTATGGCGTCATAAAAAAGCAGGACGGGCGAAGACTCGTCAAGGTCCAGGGCGGCCAGTTTACGGCCCAGCCTGCGCCCGGCCTTATCCTCCCCTTTGTTAAGGCCGCGCTGGGTGAAGACTTCGCACTTGGCGTCCTCCAGCCAGATGGCCGCCAGGACGACTTGGGCTCCCGAATAGCCGAAGTGCTCGTTGGTGATGGCCCCGATGGCCCCGCCGCCGTAAATGGGCGTCGCCGGCCCCAGGGCCGAGGCCGCCGTGGCCCTCAAAAGGCGCGGCTCGTGGCGGACGGTGGCGAACATTAGCGCCAGATCGCAGGGGCGGTCCAGGGCCGCGCTTTTCAGGGCCTCGTCGGCGGCCTGCCGGCCGGCCTTGACGGTATCAGGGTTTTCACTGTAGCCCACGCCCACGCGCATGTCACACCCCGTGACGGCTTCGCTTAACCAATAATAACTTCCTTAATTTACCATAAATTAGGCCCAAAGTCCAGCCTGGCTTCCGGCGCCGACGGCGCCTTTGATGCGAACTTCAATATTCCGGCTTCCGGGCGCCGCCTTTCCGTATGATTACAGCGGCCTTCCGGCTTCGGCCGGGAGGCCTCGCGCCGCCTCACTATCCGCCGGCCGGGGTCCAGGGCTGAAGCCCTGGTCAGCCCCCGGCTTCCCAGATTATTTCCGCCACCAGCCGGCCGCAGTCGATGAGCTGGGCGATGGATTGCTCTTCCCGGGGGGTGTGCACCTGGGCGTAACCCGGGGCCAGGCCCACCGCGGTGAGGCCCCGCTGGTTGAAAAAATTGCCGTCCAGGCCCCCGCCGCTGCCCGCGACCCGGGCGTTCAGGCCCAGGTTTTTCATGGCCCGCTTGGCCAGGACTATGGCCGGGTGGTCTTCCTCAACCCGGAAGGCCAGGTATTCCAGGCTGTTCTCCATTTCGGCCCGGCCCCCGAATTCAGCGGCGGTTTCGTGGAAAACCCGCCGCACCAGATCAAGATAGGCCGTAACTTCCGCCTGGTCGGTGCTGCGGGCCTCGCCCTTGATTTCACAGAGTTCGCAGACTATGTTGGTGGCCTGGCCGGCCTTGATGAGGCCGAAATTGCTGGTGGCCGAGGGCGACAGCCGGCCTTCGGGCAGGCGGGTGAGGGCGGCGGCGGCCACCCTGATGGCCGAAAGGCCGGTTTCCGGGGCGATGCCGGCATGGGCGCTCCGGCCGTGGACGGTGATCACGAAGCGGTATTGGGTCGGGGCCTGGTTGACGATGAGGCCCAAAGGGCCGCCGCAGTCCAGCACAAAGGCCGTCCGGGCCTTGAGCCGGCCGCAGTCCAGGTTCCTGGCCCCCAGGAGCCCTATTTCCTCGGCCACGGAAAAGACGACCTCAACTTCGCCGTGGGGCCGGCCCGCGGCCCGCACCCGCCTTAAGCCGTCCAGGATGGCCGCCAGGCCCGCCACGTCGTCGGCCCCCAGGATGGAAGTGCCGTCGCTGGTGATGACCCCCCGGGCCTCGTCCACCACCGGCTGGATGCGGCCGTGGTTCTCCACCCTGTCCATGTGGGCGGAAAACATTATCACGGGCCGGCCCGCCTCGCCGGGCAGGCGGGCGATGAGGTTGCCGGCCTGCCCGCCTATGCGGCCGCCCGCGTCGTCCTCTTCCACGGCCAGGCCCAGCGCGGTCAAACGGCCCTTAAGGTCGTCGGCGATGGCCCGCTCCTTAAGGGGGCTGACGTTCAACCGGGCCAGGGCCAGGAAGTCTTCAAGTATGGGAATTACGGGCATTAAGGCTTCCAGATTAATGGTCTTCCGGGGCCGCGGGCCCCAGACCCCTTAACCGGGGGAGCATTGCGCCGGCGCTGGCCGGGACGGCCGTGGCCGGGGCTGTGGAGCGCCTCATTTAAGGCGGTAGGTGATGAGTCCGTGGGTGGGGTCGTAAGGCGAAACGGCCACTTCCACCCGGTCGCCCATGAGAACGCGGATTTTAAAACGCTTGAGACGGCCCGAGAGCATGGCCCTTATTTTTACGCCCTCCAGGGTTTCGACTTCCATGTGGCCGCCGCCCAGGGTCTGGGTGACCTTGCCTTCCAGCTTGATCAGGTCTTCTCTGGACAAAGGCGCCTCTCTTATTTTTTTGTCCGCGTTATGCGGTTTTATTAACTTTTCATTTTATACTCCCGCCCCTTGGTTAGTCAACGGCTTTTTGCGCGTTTTCCGGCGGCCGGCGGGCGAAGCCGGCTCAGCCTCGGGGCAGGGTCGTCCGGTAGAGGGTGCGGCCGCGCTGGATGGTCACGGCCACGGCGGGCTTGAAGCGGGAGGCCAGGGCGGCCTCGGCCAGGTCCCCCGGCGCGGCCGTCTGGCGGTCGCCCACGGCCAGGAGCACATCGCCCTCGCGCAGGCCGGCCCGGGCGGCCGGGGAGGAAGCCGGCGGCCGCTCCAGGACCAGCCGGCCCCTTTGCTCCGAGACCGTAAGGCCGTAAAGCGAGGCGGCCAGGGCCAGGGCCTCGCCGGCTGAGAGCTGGCGCGGGGTAAGGGTTAAAGCCAGGGGCCGGCCGTCGCGGGTCGCCTCGGCCGTCACCGGCTCGCCCGGGGCCAGGCTGGCCAGGATGAGTTCGTAGTCGGCCAGGGTGTCCACGGGCGCCCTGTCCAGTTTCCTTAAGATGTCGCCCTTTTTAAGGCCGGCGGCGGCGGCCGGCCCGCCCTCGGCCAGGCTGACCACCAGGCAGCCGGTCTCCCCCCGCCGGGGGCGGCCGTATTCGGCCAAATCCAGCCCCAAATCCAGGTTCGAATCGCCCCGGGCCAGGCGGGCGGCTATGCGCCGGATCTGGTTGGAGGGGATGGCGAAGCCCAGGCCGTCGCCCCGGATGATGGCCGTGTTGAGGCCCACCAAGTCGCCGTCGAGGTTCAACAGGGGGCCCCCGGAGTTGCCCGGGTTTATGGCCGCGTCGGTCTGGATGAGGTCTTTCAAGACCTCGCC
>JAITUX010000250.1 GCA_031286085.1 Candidatus Adiutrix sp.
GCGGGTGGCCTCCCTGACCATCATGAACACCGCCCTGCGCCGGCCGCCCGGCTATAGCCCGCCCTGGCGCCTGGGCCTGTTCCGGCTGGCCGCGCCCCTTGGTGATTGGCTGGCCCGCCGCTGGAATTGCTTCGCCCTGGGCGCGGCCTTTTTCGGCCCGGCGCGCCCTTTGAGCCCGGAGGCCCGGCGCGGCTTCCTGGCCCCCTACCGGCGCCCGGAGGACCGTTTGGCCCTGGCCCGCTTCATCGCGGATATTCCGCTGGCCCCCGGCCACCCCAGCTTTGAACTTCTGCGCCAAATTGACCGCCGCTTTGACGAGGTCTTGAGCCAAAAGCCCCTGGCCCTGGTCTGGGGCCTGCGGGACTTCGTCTTCGACCGCCGGATTTTTCTGGATTGGCGCGGCCGCCTGCCCCGGGCTGAGACCTTGGTTCTGCCCGAGGCCGGCCACTATCTTTTGGAAGACGAGCCGGAGCGCGTCCTGGAATTTCTGCGGGTTTTTTTCGAACACTCCGGCCGGGAGCGGACGGCTGGCGGCGGGCCGCCGTGAGCCGAACCTTCAACGTAGCCTCACTCTTGATGGAAGCCGCGCGCAAGTGGCCGGAGCGGCTGGCCGTCGTCTCCCCCCATAGGCCAGACGCCTTGGGGCGGGGGCGGGGGACCCACCGGGAACTGGACGAGACTTCCTCGCGCCTGGCCGCTTGGCCAATGGACCGGGGCCCGCCCCGGGGCGCCCGCCTGGCGGTCCTGGCCCGGCCGGGGGCGGATTTCGTCGCCGTCATCTTCGGCCTGTTCAAGGCCGGCCTGGTCCCGGTGCTGGCGGACCCCGGGCTGGGGGCGGCCAGGCTTTTTCACTGCCTGGCCGAAACCCGGCCCGCGGGGCTGGTGGGCGTTCCCCTGGCCCACCTGGCCAGCCTGGCCGCCGGCCAGTCGAAGAATTTCAAGTTGCGGCTCACCGTGGGCCGCCGATGGGGCTGGGGCGGGGCGACCCTGGCGGAGATTCTTAAAGAGCCGGAAAGCCCGGGCGAACTGCCCGCGCCCACCCTGGCCGACGACCTGGCCGCGGTGCTTTTCACCTCCGGCTCCACCGGGCCGGCCAAGGGCGTCATTTACACCCACGCCATGTTCGCCGCCCAGGTGGAGGCCATCCGGGATGGCCTGGATATCCGGCCCGGCGGGCGGGACCTGGCCACCTTCCCCCTCTTCGCCCTCTTCGCCCCGGCCCTGGGCCTGACCTCCATCATCCCGGATTTCAACCCCGCCCGGCCGGCCAAGGCCGACCCCCGGGCCATTGTCCGGCCCATCCTGCGGCATCAGGTCACCAGCCTTTTCGCCTCGCCCACCCTTTTGGCCAAGGTGGCGGCCCACGCCCGCGGGCGCGGCCTGACCTTCTCTTCGCTGGAACGCATCATTTCGGCCGGCGCGCCGGTCCCCCCCCGGGCGGTGGCCTCTTTTCAGCCCTTGCTGGCTTCCGGGGCCGTTTTCCAGACCCCCTACGGGGCCACCGAGGGTATGCCCCTGACCCGCATCGACGCCGGGGAGATCCTGAACCGGACCAGGGGCCTGACCGAGGAGGGTTCGGGCCTCTGCGTCGGCCGGCCCCTGCCCGGGGTCAGCCTGGGGATCATCGGGATAACCGACGAGCCTCTGGCCGCCTTCAGCCCGGACCTTTTGCTCCCCGCGGGCGAAATAGGGGAAATAATCGCCCGGGGCCCGATGGTCAGCCCGGGCTATTTCGACCGGCCTGTGGAAACGGCCCTCTCCGTCATTCCCGAGACCGGCCCGGCCGGGGCGGGGAAATTCTGGCGCCGCCTGGGCGACGTGGGCTGGCTGGACGGGGAAGGCCGCCTGTGGTTCTGCGGCCGCAAGGCCCACCGGGTGGTCACCGGGCGGGGCGTTCTGTTCAGCCTGCCCTGCGAGGCCGTCTTTAACGGCCACCCCCGGGTGCGGCGCTCGGCCCTGGTGGGGGTCGGCCCCTCGGGCGGCCAAAAGCCGGTCATAGTCGTGGAGACCGGGCGGACAGGCTGGCGCGGCCTGGCCGCGGAACTGGCCGTCCTGGCCAAGGCCAACCCCCGCACCCTGGACATTGAGACTTTTTTGCGCCACCCCGCCTTTCCGGTGGACCCGCGCCACAACGCCAAGATAAACCGCGAGGCCCTGGCTCTCTGGGCCGCCCGGAAACTGGGCCGGCGGCGATAATAGGCCCATTGGCGGAGGCGCTGGTTTTTTCGGTTCACTTGTGGTATAAAGTCAGCGGGTTCCGCCAGGGCTTTCGCGGCCGGGCGGCGGAATATTTGAATGTTCAAGTGGGGATGTAGCTCAGCTGGGAGAGCGCGGCGTTCGCAATGCCGAGGCCAGGGGTTCGATCCCCCTCATCTCCACCAGCTAGTCGGAAACTGTTGTCTCATATCGTCCCGGAAATTAGCTAAATAGTTGATTTCCGGGTTTTTATTTGTCTAAGGCCGTATCAGGCCGTCTCTTGACATCTCATCAAATTGACGGTATTCTTGGCGACAGATTTAAAAAAGGCGGTATTGGCGGTATTGGCGGTATTATTGTGAGGATAAGCCATGAAAGCCGGTAATCTGTCGGACGTGTTACTCAGGAGCTTGAAGCCCGGCCCCAAGGCGTATAAAAAAACCGACGGGAGCGGCCTTTATTTGGTGGTCACACCGGCCGGGGGCAAGCTCTGGCGGATTGATTACAGGTTCGACGGCAAGCGCCAAACTCTGAGCCTGGGGGCCTGGCCCGTGGTTACCCTGGCTGAGGCCCGGGAAAAGCTATTGGTCGCCAAAAGGGAGATTAAGGCCGGCCGGAACCCGGCAGCCGCAAAGCAGGCCCTGAGTCAAGCCGAAAAGGCGGCCGCCCTGACCTTTGAGAAGGTTATGCGCTCTTTTCTGGAATTTAAAAAGGAACACGGTTACGAGGACCGGGCGGATTCCATCCTGAGCCCCCTTAGAAAACACGTCCTCCCGGCCCTGGGAGACCGGCCTTTGACGGAGATAACGGCCAGGGAAATCCTGGACGCGCTTCTGGCCGTCAAGCGTCTCAGGCTTGACGAGACGGCCCGGCGATGCCGGCAATACATAGGCCAGGTATTTC
>JAITUX010000258.1 GCA_031286085.1 Candidatus Adiutrix sp.
AGGAGGCCGGCCGAGCCGGCCTTCAGATCAACCGGGTTTTTGCGGCCCGGGCGGAAGACGCGGTCGATATCCCCTTCCTGCCGGACCTTGGCTATGGCCGCCAAGGGCGGCGGCTGGCGGCCCAGGTCGGCGAAGGCGGCCTGGGCCGCGGCCAGTTGCCCGCGGCCGCCGTCAATCAGGAGCAGGTCCGGCTCCGGCCAGTCACCGTGGCTGAAGCGCCGGGCCACCGCCTCCCGGAGACCTCCGTAGTCGTCGCCCCCCTTGGCCTCTTTGAGGCGGAAACGGCGGTAATGCTCTTTTCGCCATTCGCCGTCTTCCATGGCCACCAGGCCGGCGACCGCGCTGGCCCCGGAAAGGTGGGCCAAATCGAAACATTCCAGCCGGCGGGGAACCTTATCCAGGGCCAGGCGGGCCTTGAGTTCCACCATCACGCCCTGGTTTCGCCCCAGCCGGTTCAAACGCTCATCCAGGGCCGCCCGGGCGTTTTCCCGGGCCATGTCCAAAAGTTTTTCCGTCCCCCGCCGGGGCTCCTGTATTCTCACCCCCCGGCCTTTAAGGGCGGCCAGCCAGCCGGTCACGGTCTCCAGGGTCTCCGCGTCCAGACGCCCCGGCCAGATTATTTCCTCGGGCACCGGGGCGCCCCCGCCGTAATACTGGGTCAGGAGGCTGAGTTCCTCAGCCCCCTCCTCGTCCAGGCCGCCGCCGGCGGCGGTTTCCAGGGGCAGGCAGCCCGTCACCGCCCCCTGCCGCACCAGCACCAGGGCGCCGCCCAAAATCCCGTCCCGGCGGTGAAAACCGAAGACGTCCACGTCCATATCGCTGTCGGCCCGGTCAACCGTCTGGCGTTCCAGGGTCTTGTTGATGTTGTTGATCCTATCCCTAAGCCGGGCCGCGGTCTCGTAATCGTAGCCTTCGGCCGCGGCCTTCATTTCCGCGGTCAGGCGGTTCACCAGTTCCCGCCCCCGGCCCCGGAAAAAAAGCCTGATCTCTTCCGTCAGTTCCCGGTATTCAGCCGGGGTCACTTCCGGCCGGCAGGGCCCTAGGCAACGGCCCAACTGGTGGTTGAGGCAGGGCCGGCCGATGTTTTTCACGTCCGGCCGGCGGCACTGGCGCAGGGGGAAGATGCGGAGGGCCGATTTCACCGTATCGCGCAGGGCGCCTGAAGACGGGAAGGGGCCGAAGATGGTCGAGCCGTCCCGGCCCGGGCGGCGGACCACCTCCAGGCGGGGGAAATCCTCGGCGGTCAGCCTTAAGGAGGGATAGGTCTTGTCGTCGCGCAGAATGATGTTGAACCTGGGCCGGAACTTTTTTATGAGGCGGTTTTCCAGGATCAGGGCTTCCTTTTCCGTGGCGGTGAGCACGAAATCGAAATCCTCGACGAGGGAGACCAAAAGTCCCAGGCGGGCGGTGGCCGGGGTTTTCTGAAAATAGCTGGCCACCCGGCGGGGCAGGACTTTGGCCTTGCCGACGTAGAGAACCTCGCCCGGCCCGTCCTTCATCAGGTAAACCCCAGGCGAGGCCGGCAAATCCAGGGCCTTCCGGCGCAGCTGTTCCAGGCGGGCCGGCCTCTCCATGTCAGGCCGGGGCCGGGGGCAGATAGGGCCGCAGAACCTCGTCCCAGCGGCCCTGCCCCTTGAGGATGAACTCGACCATCTGGCGCGCCGCGCCCCGCCCGCCCTGGGCCGGGGCCACGAAGTGAGCCGCGGCCAGCACCTCCGGCACGGCGTCGGCCGGGGCCAGGGCCAGGCCCACCCGAGCCAGGACCGGCAGGTCAACCAGGTCGTCCCCGGCAAAGGCGGCCTCCCGGGGGGCCAGGCCGTTCTTTTTCAACACTTTTTCAAAAACCGCCCATTTGTCCTTGACCCCCTGGTACACCTCGGTGAGGCCCAAATCACGGGCCCGGATTTCCAGCAGGCGGCTTTCGCGGCCGGTGATCAGCGCCACCTCCAGCCCGGCGCTCTTGAGGATTTTCAGGCCCAGGCCGTCGCGGCTGTAAAAATTCTTGGCTTCCCGGCCCTCGTCGTCAATTATGATGCGGCCGTCGGTCAGGACGCCGTCCACATCGAAACCCACCAGTTTTATGGCCGCCAGATCAAGTTTCGGCATTTTTCAAATTCCCTTGAACCCTAGAAAAATTTTTGTGGCTTAAGACTGTGTATGGCTTTCAGATCGGCCAGAAGTTCCTCCAGCCTGTCCAGGGGCCATTGGTTGGGGCCGTCGCAGAGGGCCCGGTCCGGGTCGGGGTGGGTTTCCAGAAAGAGGCCGTCGATGCCGGCGGCCACGGCGGCCCGGGCCAGGGTGGGCACAAAGCGGCGGTCGCCGCCGGAAGACCCGCCGACGGACGACGGCCGCTGCACCGAATGGCTGGCGTCGAAAACCACCGGCCAGCCGGAATCGGCCATTATGGCCAAGCCCCGCATGTCCACCACCAGGTTGTGGTAGCCGAAACAACTGCCCCGCTCGCAGAGCAGCAAGCCGGCGAAGCCCGGCTGGTTCTCCATCTTGGCCGCCGCCTGGGCCATATCCTCCGGGGCCATGAATTGGCCCTTCTTGAGGTTGACGGGCAGGCCCGTCCTGGCCGCGGCGATCAGGAGATCGGTCTGGCGGGCCAGAAAGGCCGGTATCTGCAGGGCGTCCAGCACCTTGGCCGCCGCCTCGGCCTGCCAGGATTCGTGTATGTCGCTGATGACCGGCAGGCCGTGCCTGGCTTTCACCTCGGCCATGACGGCCAGCCCCTGGTCAAAGCCCGGTCCCCGGAATGATGCCGGGCTGGTGCGGTTGGCCTTGTCGAAACTGGCCTTGAAGACCAGGCCGAGGCCGAGGCGGGCGGTTATGTCCTTCAAAACCCCGGC
>JAITUX010000267.1 GCA_031286085.1 Candidatus Adiutrix sp.
CTGGCCGAGGCCATCATGGATTTAATACCGTAAAAGGTGGCCCGCCCATGTCCTGGCTGAAAAAATGCCTGCCGCTGATAGTCTGGCTGGCCGCCGTCCCGGCCCTGGCCGACGAGCCGGCCCGGGCGGTGGCCCGCCTGGGGAATTACAACCTGTCCCTGGCCCTGGCCGGAGACCGCATCTGGCTCTTTGAGCTGACCGCCCGGGAGGTGAAGGACGACCAACCCCTGGCCATGTCGGTCATGGTGGACCCGGCCGCGGGCGACCGCCTCACCCCGCCCGGCTCGGACGACGGCCTGACCTGGACCGGCCCCGCCGGCACGGTGACGCTCGCCTCCACCCCCCCCTCCCTGACCGTCAGCCAGCCGGACGGGGGGGAAATCCTGACCCTGGCCCCCTTCGCCCCCGACGGCAGCCTGGCCGGCCTCCTGTTCCAGGGGCCGTTCAGCCACCTTATGGGCCTGGGCGCCGATTTCCGGCTCCAGTCCAACACCCTGAACCTCCTGGGCCAGACCAGCCTGCCCGGCGGCCCCTTCGGCAACGCCCGCCTGCCCAACTGGGCCTTCCACCCCAACCAAATCCAGATCCCCATCGTTTACGGCCTGGGCGAGGGCCTTAAGTGCGCCGCCCTTTTCGTGGACGAAACCCTGCCCCTCCAGTGGAATTTCAAGACCCGGCCCTGGACGGTCACGGCCGCCGGCCCCTTACGGCCGGGCGAAACCCTGCGCTTTTTCGTCATCACCGGCCCGGACCTGCCCGCGGTCAGAAGCAGCTTCATGGACCTCGTGGGCCGTTCGCCGGTGCCTCCGCAACGCCTGATGGGCGTCTGGGTCTCCGGGTTCAAGGAGGCCAAGAAGACCCCGGACGAAGAGAGCGAAACGGCCCGGCCGGAGCCGGCCGAAACCTTGCCCGAACCCCCCCCGGAATTGAGGGAAAAACTGGCCAAGCTCAGGCAGAGCGTCCCGAACTTCTCCGGCCTGACCGTCGAGGAGGACGCCGAAATCCAGCCCCTCCTGGCCGCCGCCAAGGCGGAAAACCTGGGGCTTATCCTGGACGAATCGGCCCGCATCCCCCAGGACTCCCCCGATTACCAGGAGATGGCCCGCCGTTCATTCCTGGTCACCGCCGGCGGGCCCTCGGGCCAGCCCATTTCGGCCGACTCTTCCGGCCGCCCCAGCGGTCTCATCGACTACACCAACAGCGCCGCCGCCTCCTTCTGGCACAGCCTGGGGCGGGAAAAGCTGACCTCCGAGGGCCAGGCCTACTTCCGCCTTCTGGACAGCGACCTAGAGGACATAGGGCCCGAGGCCTGGTATGCCGGGCTGGACGAAAACGACCTCCACTCCCACTACGCCTGGGCCAACGCCTACGCCTTGAAATGGGTGGAAGGCATTGAAAGCCGCCTGCGCCAGGCCAATTGGCGCAACCTGAACCCCCGCCCGATAATACTGACGCGCACCGGCACCGCCGGCCTGGCCCGGCGTTCGGGTTTTCTTTACAACGGCGAAGCCCTGCTCTTCTCCGGCGGTTTCGCCGGCCTGTCCTCGGTCGGCGTCAGGTCCCACCTGGCCTTGGCCGGCATAGATTATTACAGCGCCGACCTCGCCTCGGTCCTGGCCTCCTGGCCGGTGGCGCGTTTTTTCCAGAGTTACGACGCCTGGCTGGCCAAGGCGGCCCTGACCGATTTCCCGCTTATTCTGCCCGAAGAACTCTTAAGCCGGCCGGCTTTCCAATACAACCTGGCCCTTAGGGAAAGCCTGTCGCCCTATATATACAACCTGGCCTGGCAGGCCTGGCTGGAAGGCCGGCCGGTGACGGCCCCCCTGGTCTATTATTTTCAGGAGGATATCAAGGCCCGCGACCGGCTGCCGGAAATAATGCTGGGCCCGTCCCTTTTGGTGAGCCTTAACTTTGACGGCAACTCCGAACGGACCAAGGTCTATGTGCCCAGCGGCCGTTGGTATGACTGGCGCTCGGGCGAGGTCATCGACCAGGAGGAAGGCGGGGAGCTGGACATGGGCACCAAGGACGGCGGCCAGTTCACCCCGCCCATCCTGGCCCGGGCCGGGGCCATAATTCCCACCGTGGAATATTTGAACCCCAAGGAGGGCGTAACCGTGCGGATAGACGCCCTGAAAATATTCATCGGCGACCTGACCTCGGAGATATTCTGGTTTGAAGACGACGGCCAGAGCCAGCGCTACCGCCAAGGCGACCGGCCGGCCTTCGGCCGGACCGCCATAACCGCCGTCACCCAGCCCGACGGTTCCACCGTGGTCACCATCAAGGCCCGCGAGGGCGGCTGGTCGGAGGCGCCCGAGGAAAGGCCGCTTTTAATCGACATCTACGGCCCCCAGGCCCCCGGCCAGGCCACCCTGGACAACCTGCCGCACAACCGGGTGGCCCAAGCCTCGGCCCTGGACAGGATGGAATCGGGCTGGGCCTCCTTCGGCCAGAACCGCATCCGCTTCAAGACCCCGCCGCTCAACCTGAACACCGACCATGTGCTCTGGTTCAAATGACCCCGACCCAGCCGCCCCCGGCGGAACCGGCTTTAAAGATCGGCCCGGTCGCCCTGGCCAACCCCTTCCTCCTGGCCCCCCTGGCCGGGCTCAGTGACTGGCCTTTCCGGCGTCTGGCCAAGGAAGCCGGGGCCGGCCTCACGGTCACGGAAATGGCCAGCGCCACGGCCCTGGCCCACCGGGGCCGCGCCACCCTGGCCCTTTTGACCACCGACCCCGGGCTGGAGAAGCCCTTCTGCGTCCAGCTCTTCGGCAAAAACCCCGACCACCTGGCCGAAGCGGCCCGGGTGGCCGTGGATATGGGGGCGGACCTCATTGATTTCAACCTGGGCTGCCCGGCCCGCAAGGTCGTCGGCAGCGGCCACGGCGCGGCCTTGCTCAAGGAGCCCCAAACCCTCCTGGGCCTGGTCCGGGCCCTGGTGCGGGCGGTCCGGGCGCCCGTGACCGTCAAGACCCGTCCGGCCTTCGCCCCGGGAGTCGGGGCCACGGTCTTTGAGCTTCTGCCCCGGCTGGCCGACGAAGGCGTGGCGGCCCTGACCCTCCACCCCCGCCCGGCCTCGGCGGGCTTCGCCGGGGAGGCCGATTGGAGCCTGGTGGCCCGCCTGGCGGAAAAATCCCCCATCCCCATCATCGGCAGCGGAGACGTCGCCAGCCCGGAACAGGCCCTGGAACGGCTTAGGAATTACGGCGCGGCCGCGGTCATGATAGGCCGGGGCGCCAAGGGCCGCCCCTGGCTCTTCCGGCAGTGCCTGGAACTCTGGCAAGGCGGCCGGGCCCGGGAGGCGACCCCGTCGGAGCGGCTGGCCACGGCCGAGCGCCACGCCCGGCTGCTGGGCGAGTTCATGGGCCGCCGGGCCGCCTTCAAGCTGCGCACGGTCCTCATGTGGTATGTCAAAGGCTGGCCCGGCGCGGCCGAATTCCGCGCCCGCCTCTGCCGGGAGGAAAACCTGGAGGCTCAGCTAGGCCTCTTGGCCGAGCTGGCCCGGCGCCAGGAAAAATTACAGTCGTAAGGCCAGAGGCTGGCAAGGCCCCCGGCGCTTCAGCCGAATAAATCGGCGTGGGAACCCGTTCGTTCCAAGACGACCAGACCCGGGGCCAACTGATAAATCAAAAGCCAATCGGGCCTCAGGTGACACTCCCGCCGGTTTCGGTAATTCCCGGAGAGCGCGTGGTCCCGATAGCGTTCAGGGAGCGGAACCCCGGCCACCAGAAGCCTGACGGCCTCATCAATGATCTCCAAATCAAGGCCGCGCCTGGCCGCCAACTTGTAGTCCTTTTTAAATTGTCCGGTGTAATCGGCGGTCAGCATCAGGACTTAAGATCCGCCAGCATCTCGTCAGCCCCGCTGAAACGTCCCTGGCCGGACTTGACGATCTCGTCGCCCTCCAGCATGGCGGCCAGGGTTGCCTCATTGGGCCGCGCCGGGCGCAGGTCGAACGGCAGGCCGCCCACATTGCGGGATTGATGTAGAAAAATATTTATGGCTTCG
>JAITUX010000017.1 GCA_031286085.1 Candidatus Adiutrix sp.
AGCCCGGACTCACGGTCAACCTGGTCCACGGGGAACCGGCCGGCACCCGGGACTTTCAAGACCTGGCCCGGGCGGCCTTCCCCGAGGTCAACTTCCAAATCCCCCAGTGGCTGGGTTACGCGGCCCTGGCCGAAGGCACGGCCGAAACCGCCCCGACGGCCGACCCGGCCCTGACGGCCGACCCGGCCCTGACGGCCAGTTTCATAAACCGGCTGAACCGCCTAAGGGAGCGGGCGGCCGAAGCGGCCACCCTGCCGCCGGCTCAACTGGCCCTCCTGGAACTCCACCTGGAACAGGCGGAAAGCCTGCTCCTGGCCGCCGACCAGGCGGGTTAGACGAAGCGGATGAGGCTTTCCAGAGGCTTGCGGGTTTTTTCCCGGGTTTTGGGGTCGGCCGGGTAACCCACGGCCACCAGCCCGGCGAAGCGCGTCTCCAAGGGGATATTCAACAGGGCGGAGAGTTTTTCCCGGTCGTAGAGGCCCAGAATGCAAGTGCCCAAGCCCAGGGATTCGGCTTCCAGGCACAGGCTGAGCAAGGCCCCGCCCAAGTCGCCCTTGGCGAAATACTGGCTGTCCAGGAAGGCCCGCAGACGGGGCATGAGGACGGCGTGTTCCTCCAAAAGCACGATGAAGGCCCGGGCGCCGGAAACATATTCGTTTATGCCTAAAACCTGGCTGGTCTTGGCCACCTCCGGCACCACCAGGGGATCCTCCACCACCACGAAACTCCAAGGCTGGGAATTGCAGGCCGAGGGGGCCAGGCGGGCCGCCTCCACGCATTTGACCAGCTTGTCATGTTCCACCGGCCGGTCGGCGAAATTGCGGCAGCTCTGACGCGCGGCGGCCAATTCCAGGAAATCTTTCATACGGGGGCTCCAATCCGGCGCCTTTGGTTTTCCGGCCGCCGCGGAGCCCGCCAGGGCGGGGCCGCCGGAGCCGCCAGCGCCGCAAGTAAAATTTCTTCAGGGGCAGGGAGTGACGGAAGAGCCCGGCTCGGCCAGGCGGACCACGGCCCGCCGCAGGGCCTCGGCCCCCAGTTCACGCTCGATGAAGGGCCGGGCCAGGGCGCCGAATCTGTCGGCGACGGCCAGCCGGGCCCAATCCGCCCCGCAATACTGCCGGGTCTCACCCTCGGTCAGCCAGTTGCCGGAAGACTCGCAGCGGCCGTCGGCCGCGAAGGAGAATTCCAGTTCCCCGGCATAGACCAACTCGCCGGGCTTTACCGTGACCTTGGCCAGAACGGCCTGCCCGCCTCTGGCCCCTTCGGTCTGCAGATTGCAGACGGCCACCGGCTCGCCCGGGGCGGCGTTGAGGCCCAGGCTGAGGCCCAGGCCCATATTTCCGCCGGAACCGCCCCAGATGCCCAAGCCGCCGGTGGAGCCGCCGCTGCCGGGCTTGTAAACCTTATGGCGCGAAACCAAGCCCAAATGGCTGGCCACGTCCTCCCGCCAGGGTTCGTCCCAGTCGGTCGAAGCCGGCCGCAGGCCCTCGTCGCAGTCGCCGAAAACCGAATAGAGGACGTAGGCGCCCGGCTCGACCATGATAACATCGTAAGTATCCAGCCTATCGAAAGAGCGGTGCCGGACGGAGCGGTAAACCGTGAAACTCTGGCGCTTCCTGGGTTCGCCCAGCTTCTGCCAGCGGGTGGCCAGAAGGCTGCCCCGGTCAACGACGTGCATTATGATCGCCCCCCGCCCCTTTTTAAGGGCCGCCTCGCTATAGTTCATGAGGGGGTCGGTTCGGCCGCCGAAAGGGCCGGCGCAGGCCGAGACCAAGAGGGTCAGGGCTGAAAGGGCCGCCAGGTGCCGAACTTGGACGCGGCGCTGAGACATAACCAGGACCTCCGGGCAAATTTCATTGTCAGTGAACAGCCATTGTTGTATAATACCAGAAAGCGGCCCCTTAAGAAAGGTGTTTGAACGAGCGATGGCGAAAAAAGCGCATTTTTCAGCCTGGGCCCTGGCGCTCCCCGCCCTTCTGACCGTCCTGGCCGGCCCCGCGCCCCTGGCCGCCCAGGACGCGGTTTCCCTGAACCTGTCCAAGGCCGGTTCAGCCTACCAGAGCGGCGATTACCTGGGGGCCATGGACGCCCTTTGGGCGGCCCAGCAGGAAATCTGGCGCCGGTCGCCCTTAGGAGTCCGGAACGTGGCCTTCGTCGTCGATCAGCCGGATAATTTCGGCACTTACCAGCCCAGGGACGGCGAAGACTTCAAAGCCCCCGAACCCCTTATTCTGTATTGCGAGCCCATCGGCTTCACCCAGGCCAAAACCGGCGGGACCTACAAATATTCCATCATCGGCGCCTTTGAAATACTGGACGCCGCCGGCAAGGTGCTCGGAGGCCGGAAAAACCTGGGGCCCTACGAGCAGAGCGGCTACCGCACTTTCAGCACCGAAACCATGCTGGTGATGACCATCGGCATCCACGGCCTGCCGGCCGGCGCCTACGTCATGCGGGTCACCCTGACCGACAACCTGGACCAGACCAAGTCGGTGCAGTTGGACAAGCCTTTCAATATAGTTGAATAAAATGGACTTCAAAAAGGAACTCGCGCTCCGAGCCCCGGGGGTCACCCGGGGCTTTTTCATAGCCCTGGAAGGCCTGGACGGCGCGGGCAAGACCACCCTGGGCCGGGGGCTCTCAACCGCCCTGCGCGCCCTGGGCCTGGACCCCCTCCTGGTCAAGGAACCCACCGAGGGGCCTTACGGACGCGAAATACGGGCCCTGGTCCAAGCCGGCCGCCAGGGGCTGAGCCCGGCCCGGGAACTGGACTATTTCGTCCGCGACCGGGCCGAGGACGTCAACCTTAACATCGGCCCGGCCCTTATGGCCGGCCGGCCGGTGCTGGCCGACCGCTACATTCTCTC
>JAITUX010000030.1 GCA_031286085.1 Candidatus Adiutrix sp.
AGAAGCCAATATCCTCGCGCCCGGCCCACGTCACCCCGCGCGGACCGACAAGGGCAGAACCGAGGCCCGGCGGCAGTTATAGCGGATTGGGTCGTAAAGGGCTTCCACGTCGACCAGGAACAGTTTTTCCAGGGCCTGCTTCAAGGGGATGGAAGCCACCCGGCCGTCGCGCAGGGCCACCATGCGGCCGAAATCCTCCTCCAAAATCATGTCCACGGCGGCGATGCCGAAATAACGGCCCATGAGGCGGTCGCGGGCCGAGGGCTGGCCCCCGCGCTGGATATGGGAGAGCACCACGTGGCGGGTTTCGTAGCCGGTGGATATTTCCAGCTGCTTGGCCAGGTAGTCGCTGATGCCGCCCAGGAGCTTGTGGCCGAAACTGTCTTCCTTGTCGGAAAGGTAACGCTCGCCCTGGCCCTTGATGCGGGCGCCTTCGGAGACCACCACGATGTCGTAGCGCACCCCGGCCCGGCGGCGCTGCTCCAGGAGGGACGCCACCCTGTCCAGGTCGAATTCATGCTCGGGTATGAGGATGACGTGGGCCCCGACCGCCGCCCCGCCCTCCAGGGCCAGCCAGCCGGCGTGGCGGCCCATGACCTCCACCACGAAGAGGCGGCTGTGGCTGCCGGCGGTGGTGCGCAGCCTGTCCACTTCCTCTACTATGACGTTCAAGGCCGTATCGTAACCCAAGGTGTATTCGGTTTCGCACAGGTCGCGGTCTATGGTCTTGGGTATGCCCACCACCTTCTGGCCCAGGCCGTGGAGCTTGTGGGCCACCGAGAGGGTGTCCTCGCCGCCGATGGCCACCAGGGCGTGGAGGCCCAGGCCCCTGATGTGGTCCAGGCATTTCTGGCTCTGGTCGTTCTTGGGGTTGAAGGGATTGGTGCGCGAACTGCCCAGGGCCGTGCCCCCGTGGCGGTCCCAGGTGCGCACGACCAGTTCGTCCAGGGGCATGGTCCAGCGGGCCAGGGATTCCGGGTTCCCCGGGTCCACCTCCACCAGGCCGCGCCAGCCGTCGCGGATGCCCAGGACCTCCATGGCTTCGCCGCGATGGGCGGTCAAAAGCGGGTCCACGGCGGCCTTGGTCACCCACTTGATGGCGCTGTTAAGGCCCGCGCAGTCTCCGCCCCCGGTCAAGATCCCGATTTTCAAAGTCATGGCCCGCCCTCCGGCTTAAATGGGGTTGTCCGGCATATTATTCATATTTTAAAGTATTATTGGCCGGGACGCAAGGAGGACTTGTTTTTTTCAAGTTACAAGCCATATATTAAATTATAAAGACAGCCGGAAAGGCCGGACAAAAGGAAGGGGAAATAATGGATACTTACTTGTTGACCGGGGTTGTCCTGGCCGCGCTGTTCGCCTTCGGCTTGTATCTCCACCGCAAGGGCCACCGCGAATAAACTGGTTCATCCAAAGCCAAGAGAAGAAAGGCCCGGCTTGGCCGGGCCTTTCTTCTCTTGAGGCTTTATTGTCTCAAATAGGAAAAAAGCCAGGCCCCGAAGAGGATGAAGACGGCGTTGGGCAGCCAGGCCGCCAGGGGCGGGGGGAGCAGCCCGGCGTAGCCCAGGCTGCGGGCCAGTTCCATGGCGATCAGGTAGAGGAAGGAAACGGCCAGGCCCAGGCAGATGCCCAGGGCCGGGCTGCCGCCCTTCTCCCGCCAGAAACCCAGGGGCAGCCCCACCACGACCATGACCAGGGGCAAAAGGGAGAAGGCGAACTTCAACTGGAGATCCACCCTCTGGCGCAAGGGGCCGAAGCCCTCGGCCGAAAGGCGCTGGATGGAACGCCAGAGTTCCAGGGAACTCATTTCCTCGCTGGACTTGTCGGCCCGGCTTAAGCCCGGCGGCGGGGCGGGCCAATTCGGCAGGGTCAGGCCGGCGCGGCGGGCCAGCCTGAAGGAGCGGCCCGGGCCGTAGGTCTTGTCCATGACCTCTTCCAAGTCCAGACGGCCTTCCAGGAAGCGGCCTCGGCGGGCCGAAAGCCGGCGCTCCACGGCCTGGCCCTCGCCGGTGAAGATTATGGTGAGGCCCGCGGCCGAGCCGTCGGCCTCGTCGTAGCTTTCGAGGTGCTCCACCAGGCGGACGCCCTTGATCCACAAGTCTTTCACCAGGGTCGAGGCCTGGCCGCCCCGGCGGACCTCCTCCCAGATCCGGTTGGCCAGGGCCGTGGTCCGGGGCGCGGCGACCTCGGCCAGGGCGAAGGCTAAGAGGCTAAGGCCGAGACCCGCGGCCAGGAGGGGCCGGCTCAGGCGCAGGAGACTGACCCCGCCGGCCTTGAAGGCCACGATTTCCGAGTTCCGGGCCATGAGGGTCAGGACCAGGAGGGTGGCGACCAGGGCGGCCACCGGGGCCATGAGCCCGAAGATCTTGGGCAGCTGGGCCGCGAAGAACAGGAGGATGCGGCCGGGGTCCATTTTCGCGTTGGTGAAGGAGTTGAGTTTTTCCATGAAGTCTATGGCCAGGTACAACAAGGCGAAGCCGACCAGGATCAGGGTCCAGGCCCGGAGGAAACGGCCGGCCATATAGCGGCTTATGAGGCTCGGGCCGGTCACGGGTTCCGGGGGCGGGCCCGGCGGGCCAGGAGGCGGCGCATGAATTCCGCCGGGTCGACGGGCACATGGCGGTTGACCCGCTTAAGGAGAAAGAGCCCCAGGGCGGAGAGCAGGATATTGGCCCCCCAGACGCTCGCGGCCGGGGACAGGCTCCCCATCATGCCCAAGGACCAGCCCAGGGAGGAGATAACATAGTAGAGGAGATAGATGACCAGGGCGGCCACCGGGGCCATGAGCCCGAAGATCTTGGGCAACTGGGCCGCGAAGAACAGGAGGATGCGGCCGGGGCCCATTTTCGCGTTGGTGAAGGAGTTGAGCTTTTCCATGAAGTCTATGGCCAGGTACAATAAGGCGAAGCCGACCAGGAGCAGGACCCAGGCCCGGAGGAAACGGCCGGCCATATAGCGGCTTATGAGGCTCGGGCCGATCACGGGTTACGGGGGCGGGCCCGGCGGCGGGCCCGGAGGCGGCGCATGAATTCCGCCGGGTCCACGGGCACATGGCGGTTGACCCGCGTAAGGAGAAAGAGCCCCAGGGAGGAGAGAAGGATATTGGGCCCCCAGACGCTCGTGGCCGGGGACAGGCGCCCCATCATGCCCAAGGACCAGCCCAGGGAGGAGAGCACATAGTAGATGAGGTAGATGACCAGGGCGGTCAGGAAGGGGAAATTCCGGCCCCGGGCCCGGAAACTGGCCCCCAGGGGCAGGCCGACCAGGGTCATGAGAAAGGCGGCCGCCGGCCGGGCCCAGCGTTCGTGCCATTCCAGGCGGAAGGCGCGGCCGGCCCTGGGGTTGGACTGCCTGGCCGCGGCGGCGGCCAAATCCCGGGTGGGCGTTTCGGCCCGGCCCCGCAAGAGGCCGTTTTCCTCCTGGCCGGCCATTTCCTCCCCCGGGGAGACCTTGAGTTCATAAGTGTCGAAAAAAATGCTGTCCGTGACCTTCTGGCCCGCCCGGACCCGGTCGATGATCCCTTCGGCCAGCTCAAAGACCAGCACCCCGGTTTCGCGGTCCAGGCCCAGGCGGCCCCGCCGGGCCGCGATGACCGCGCTTTCCCCGGCCCGCCGGGCGTCGTGGATGAAGACCTGCTCCATGACGCCGCCGGTCAGGGCCATCTGGCCCACGTAAATGACCAGGCCGGGGAAGGAGCGGATGAAGGTCTGCTCCACTATGGTCAGGTCGGCCCGGGTCTTGGCCAGGTCCAGGAGCTCGTTCTTGAAGCGCCAATTGGAGATGGGGGCCAGCCAGAGGGAGAAAAGCGCGGTCAGGCCGGCCGCGGCCGCGCCGAAACATAAGACCGAGGGCGACATCTGGTAGATGGAGAGGCCGGAAGCCTTGAGCACCGTCAATTCCGAATCGGCCGAAAAACGCATGAAGGCCGTCAGGACCGCCAGGAGGGTGCCCATAGGCAGGGACATGGTGAGGATGCGGGGCGCGGTGAGCAGGAATATTTCCAGCACCTGCCAGGGGCTGACCCCCCGGGCGATGACCAGGTTGGCCAGCTGCATGGCCCGGGCCATGAGCATGACCGACGTGAAGACCAGGATGTTGACCAGAAAGCCTGGAATTATCTCGCTCAGGATATAGCGGTGGATGATGGAGAGGCGCATTTCAGCGGGCGCGGGACCTGCCGGCCCGCTGGTACCTGTTGACCATGCGGTTGTGTTCTTCCAGGGTCTTGGAAAAATGGTGGGAGCCGTCGTTCCTGGAGACGAAGTAAAGGTAGGGCTGGAGGATGTCCGGGCGGATGACGGCCTGGATGGCCGCCTCGCCGGGGTTGGCGATGGGCCCGGGGGGGAGGCCGCTGATGACATAGGTGTTGTAGGGCGTGGGCCGGGCCAAATCCTTTTCGGTGAGGTTGCCGTTGAACCCGGGCAAGAGGCCGTAGATGACCGTGGGGTCGGTCTGGAGCTTCATGCCCCGGGCCAGGCGGTTGAAGAAGACCCCGGCGATGAGGGGCCGCTCGCGGGCCTGGCCGGTCTCCTTTTCCACGATGGAGGCCAGGGTGACCACCTCATGGGCGCTTAAGCCCTTTTCCAGGGCCAGGGTCTCATACTTGCGCCAGACCTTGTGGAAAACGGAGGTCATTTCCTTGATGATGCCCTTGAGGGTGGTGCCCTTGGGGAAGTTGTAGGTCTCCGGAAAGAGATAGCCTTCCAGGCTGTCCTCGTTGAGCCCCAGGGAGCGGATGAAGGACTTGTCGCGGCAGAGTTCCAGGAAGTCGGAGGCCGAACCGAAGCCCTGGGCCTCGACCATCTGGGCCAGGTCGTAGATGTTCCGGCCTTCCGGCACGGTGAAGGGGTAGAGCTTGTAACTGCCCTTGGCCAGGCTGTCGATTATGCGCCAGACCGAATGGGAGGGGTCCAGGGCCATCTCCCCGGCCTTCAGGACGACCGGGGAGCGGCCCAGGCGGTTCTTGGCCCGGAGGGTCCAGACAAAGGCCGAGCCAGATTTTATGACCCCGGCCTGCTCCAGGATGTCGCCGATGCGGGCCGGCGGCGCGCCGTCGGGGATGCTCACCACCACCTCGCGGCTCTCTTCCGAGGCCGGGAGAAAGAGGACGCTGTATTTCAAGGCCCCCAGAAAGGCCAGGATGAAGCCCACGCACACGGCTATGCCGAAAAGGCCGAAGAGGCGCATCAGGCAGCCGGGGCCGGTCCTGACCCGGGGCCCGTCGTCCTCCGCCAGGGCCGCCCGCTCTCGGTAATCCTCCTCGGACTCGGCCAGGACGGCCGCGGCCTCCGCCATGTCCAGGCCGGCCTCCCCGTCCAGCCCGGGGTCTTCCCCCTCCTTGGGGAAGCCGGCCGGCTCAACCAGTTCGTCCAGGTCCCTATCGCTTTTCTTGGTCATCCGGGCTCTTCTCCGGCCCGGGAGGGGCCCCGGGCGTCCGCGTCCCGGAACGGCTCCGGGCGGTTGAGATAGCTTTCCAAAATGAGGGCCGCGGCCGTCCTGTCCACCGCCCGGCGGCGCTCCTCGCGCCGGAGGCCGCCGGCCCGGAGCAGCCTTTCGGCGGCCTGGGTGGTGAAGCGCTCGTCCCAGGTGGCGCAGGCCAGGCCCAGCTTGGACCTGATCTCCCCGGCCAGGGCCAGGACCCGCTGGGCTTCCGGGCCCCGGCGGCCGTCGGTGCGGAGGGGCAGGCCCAGGAGCACCAATTCGGCCTGAAAGCCGGCGGCCAGGCCGGCCAGGGCCTTAAGAAATTCGCCGTGGGGCCGCCGGGGCAGAACCGTAAGGGGCTGGGCCGAACAGCCCAAGGGATCGGAGACGGCCGCCCCCACCCTCTTTTCACCCACATCCAGGGCCAATACGCGCATCCGCCCGTCTTCCCAATAGCTCAAACTGCATCCAGCCAATACATGATCCGGCTTTAGGCGGATTATAGCACCGGGGCGGGGCGAAGACAAGGGCGGCCCCCGGCCCCTTGACAGGGGCCGGCTTAAGGGCGCATAATATAAGGATGTTTGTTTTCCAAGGGAGGGGAGGCCGGACCGGACGGCGGCAGGACAGCCAATGGCCTTGATTGAGATAAGCGGCCTGGTCAAGACTTTCGGCCGGGGCTCCCAGGCGGTCGAGGCCATAAAGGGGGTGGACCTTTCGGTGGAACCCGGGGAGATATTCGGGATAGTCGGCGCCTCCGGCGCCGGCAAAAGCACCCTCATCCGCTGCCTGAACCGCCTGGAAAAGCCCACCGCCGGCCGGGTGGTGGTGGACGGCCGGGACATGACGAACCTCCCCGAAAAGGAACTGCGCCAGGCCCGCCGGGAAATGGGCATGATCTTCCAGCACTTCAACCTTCTCTCCTCCCGCACCGCGGCCGGCAACGTGGCCTTCCCCCTGGAGGCGGCCGGCCGGCCGAAGGGGGAGACAGGCCCCCGGGTGGCGGAACTCCTGGATTTGGTGGGCCTGACCGACAAGGCCGGGGCCTACCCGGCCCAGCTTTCCGGCGGCCAGAAGCAAAGGGTGGGCATAGCCCGAGCCCTGGCCAACAACCCCAAAGTGCTCCTCTGCGACGAGGCCACCAGCGCCCTGGACCCCCAGACCACCCTCTCCATCCTGGCCCTCATCAAGGACATCCAGAGCCGCCTGGGCCTCACGGTGGTGCTCATCACCCATGAAATGACGGTGATCACGGAAATCTGCGACCGGGTGGCGGTGATGGAGGCCGGCCGCATCGTGGAAGCCGGCCCGGTCCTGGACATCTTCGCCAACCCCCGCCACCCCGCCTCCAGCGGTTTCGTGGAGGCCGTGGTCGGCCGCCGGAACCAGGAAACCGGCTACCAGCCCAAGGGGGTGCTGGTGCGGGTCTTCTTCCTGGGCGCCGCCGCCAGGGAGCCCCTGGTGGCCAGCCTGGTCCGGCTCTTCGCGGTGGAACCGAACATACTCCAGGCCCACATCGACCACATCAAGGGCACGGCCTTCGGCACCCTGGTGATGGATATGACGGGCGGGGCGGAGAGCTGCCGGGAGGCCCTGAACTTTCTCCGCGCCCAGAACCTTAAGCTGGAGGTGCTGGCCAATGCTCCTGACGCCTAGCGAATGGGCCATGCTCAAGACGAGCTCCCTGGAATCCCTCTACATGGTCTCGGTCTCGGCCCTTTTGACCGCCCTGGCCGGGATCCCCTTAGGCGTCCTCCTGGTGGTCTGCCGCCAGGGGCATATACTGGAGAACCGGCCCCTCTCCCGGAGCCTGGCCTTCCTGGTCAACGCCACCAGGTCCATACCCTTCCCCATCTTCATAGTCTTCGTCATGCCCCTGACCCGGCTTCTGGCCGGCACCAGCATAGGCACCACGGCCACCATAGTGCCCCTGACCCTGGGCGCGGTGGTCTTCATGGCCCGCCTGGCCGAAACGGCCCTCCTGGAAGTGCCCTTCGGGGTCATAGAGGCGGCCCAGACGGCCGGGGCCTCCAACCGGCAGATAATCTGGAGGGTGCTTTTGCCCGAGGCCCGGGCCGGCCTCATCATGGCCGTGACCATAACCATCATAACCCTGGTCAGCTATTCGGCCATGGCCGGCTACATAGGCGGCGGCGGCCTGGGCGACCTGGCCATCCGCTACGGCTACCAGCGCTACCAGACCCGCATAATGCTGGTCACGGTGGCCCTGCTCATAGCGGCGGTCCAGGCCATCCAGGCCCTGGGCGACCTCCTGGTGCGCGGAATCTCCTGGCGCCGCCAGGGCTAAAGCCGGGGCCGCCGGTCCCCGGGCCCCATAGCCGGCCGAAGCCCCGGGTCAATGGCGTGACGGCCTGGCCGAAGCGGGGCGGAGTCGGATGAAAGACCGTCATTCCCGCGCAAGCGGGAATTCAGAATAAGCGATTCCCAAGAACCAGGAGGCCGCGAAGGCGGCCCCCGACCCACCGACTCCGCGGAACGGAGAGAAAGGCAATAAGGAAATGCGGAAAATTTTTGCGGCCGTCCTGGCCGCCGCGGCCCTGATTCTTTCGGCTTCCCCGGCCCTCCGGGCCCAGGACAGGATCACGGTCGGCACCACCTCCGGCGCCGACGTGGAAATCCTGGAAAAGGCCCGCGACGCGGCCGCCAAAAACGGCCTGACCGTGGAAATCAAAGAGTTCAGCGACTATGTGCGCCCCAACCTGGCCCTGGCCGACAAGGAAATCGATCTCAACGCCTTCCAGCACATTCCCTACCTGGAGAGCTTCAAGAAGGAAAGGAACCTGGATTTGGTGAGCATCGGCACGACCTACGTTTCGCCCATCGGCTTTTTTTCAAAGAAAATAAAGTCGCTGGATGAACTGAAAAAGGGCGACCGCCTGGCCGTGCCCAACGACCCCACCAACGGCGGGCGGGCCCTGCTCCTCCTGCAGAAGGCCGGCTTCATCAAGGTGGACCCCAAGGCCGGCCTGACCGCCACCCCCAACGACATAACGGAAAACAGGCTGGAACTCAAGATCATCGAGGTTGACGCGGCCCAGACCCCCCGGAGCCTGGAGGACGTGGCCGCGGCGGCCATCAACAACACCTTCGCCATCCCGGCCGGGCTCATACCGGTCAAGGACGCCATCTACCTGGAAGACGCCGATTCCCCCTACGTCAACATCATCGTGGCCCGGAACGGGGAGCAGGACAACCCCCTGTT
>JAITUX010000078.1 GCA_031286085.1 Candidatus Adiutrix sp.
CGCTCCTCGCCTTCCGAGCCCGCGGGGCCTTGAGCGGTTAATAAAAGGAACACTCATGAAGCCCTTGCGCCCCAAACTTCCCGGAATCTTGAACCCGGCTCCGCGACTTAAGGCACAGCTACTAAAGCTTTTGACCCTCGGCCTGGTCGGCCTGGGACTTATGGCTTCGGCCCCGCCGGCGGCCGGCGGCGAGGGCGGCCCCGCGACCGCGCCGGAGCGGCCCTGGCGGGTCATCTATCTTGAAGGCGGCCCCTATCGCGATTATCACCTTATTTTCCGGGGACTCCTGCAAGGCTTGGCCGATCTGAACCTGGTTGAGGAGCCGCCGCCCTACGAAGGCGAGACCGAGGATTCGGCGCCCCTCTGGCGGGCCCTGGCCGCCCGTCCCGGGCCGCGGCTGGAATTTTTGGCCGACGGCTTTTACTCCGCCGGGTGGAACCAGGAAAGCCTGGCCGCGGCCAAGCGGGAAATACTGAACCGCCTGGAACGGGGGGAGGCGGACCTCGTCCTGGCCTTCGGCACGGCCGCCGGCGCGGCCCTGGTTGACGCGGTGAACCGGACGCCCCTGTTGATCATCAGCACCACCGACCCGGTGGGGGCCGGGCTGAGCCGGAGCCTTGAAGATTCCGGCCGGGACAACGTCCATGTCCAGGTGGTCTCCGGGGTAGTTGAATATCAACTGGTCATGTTCCATAATATCTTCGGCTTCGCCACCCTGGGCGTGCCCTACGATGTCACGCCCGAAGGCCGGGCCGCCATGGGCTTGGCCACCGCGGAAAAGATAGCCGCCGAAAAAGGCTTTACCATTGTCCCCTGCCGGACGGAACTGGAAATAGCCGACCAGGAAAAAAGCTACCGGAACCTTAAAACCTGCCTCGACCGCCTGGTCGAGACCAGCGAGGCCATTTACCTGCCCGTCAACAACGGCCTGCAACACGAGCGCATGGCCAGCCTGCTTGAGCCAGTCATCGCCCGCCAGCGGCCCAGCTTCTCCCAGCTCGGGCCGGAAGAAACCAGGTTGGGCGTGCTATTGAGCATGGGGGAAACCGATTTCCTCAATTCCGGGCGCTTTGAGGCTGAAGTCATTTTAGCCATCCTGGGCGGGGCTCAACCCCGGTCCATCAACCAGGTTTACCTGCCGCCCCTGACCATGGCCCTGAACCTCAAGATGGCCCAACTCATAGGCTGGAGACCGCCTTTTGAAGTGCTGGCCGCCGTCGATGAGCTATACAACCAAGTGGCCGGCCGGGACTAAAACTGTGAACCTCCCTCGCCTCTGGCCCCTGGCCCTGACCCTGACCCTGCTTCTGGCCAGCCAGGCGTTTTACCTGGGGCTGAGTTTTTCGGCCCTCGGCCGGATGCAACGGGACGCCGACCGGGTTCTGGGCGCTTACGTTATAGAGCAGCTCAGCCGCCGCTTGGGGGCGGTGACCGCCCTGGGCCTGGGCTTGGAACGCTATGCCTCCCTGCCGGCGGAAGTGGAGGCGGCCGGCCGCCGGGCGCGGACCGAATACCTGCTGGTGACCGATGCCGCCGGCCGCCCCCTGGCCGGCCGGGTTCCGCCCGAAGGTTTCAAGCCGCCGGAAATTTCGGCTCCGGAAACGTCGGGGTTATTCACTTTCAGCCAAGGCGGCCGCTTATGGCTGGGGCAGGGCTTGAGCGGACCCCAGGGGCGGCCGGAGTTCCATATCTTCCTGTCCGGCCAGCAGTTCGACAGCCTGGACCAAGCCCGAACCGCCTTAAAAAAACGCTGGCCCGCTTACCTGGCCTTCAACCTGGCCGCGGCCGTCCTGATGTTCGTGGTGGCCAGGCGCCTGACGCGAGGCCCGGAATTAGGCCGCCTACGCGCCCGGCTGCTGTTCCTGGCCCCCTTCCTCCTGGCGCAACTGGGCTGTTACGCGGTGGGCCTGGGTGACATCTTCGCCCTGCACCTGGAGCAGAAGAACAAGACGGCCCGGCAACTGGCCGATCACCTGGCCGAAGACCTGGAAAGAATCGCCGGCCAAGGCATTCCCCTGGCCGCCCTGGACGATCTCCCGGCTTACCTGGGCCGCCTGAGGGGTCGGATGCCTAATCTGGCCCGGCTGGCCGTCCTGGACGAGGGCGGCGTAACCCTGGCCTCGGCCCCGAATGAACCGGCCCCGGAGGAGGAGGCGGGAATGCGGGTCGGGCGGGAACTTCGGGCCAAAAGCCGCGAAGTCGGACGGGTTGAAGTCTGGCTCTCGCCGGCGGCCCTCAGCCGTGACCGGCGAAGCCTGGTGCTGGACAACCTGACGTTGACCCTGGCCGCCGGGCTGTTGTTCATGGAACTGGCCCGGCTGCTCCGGTTCAGGCCGCGGGCCGAAGCGGACGAATCGATGGAGGAAGGCGGGGCCGCTATCATGCGGCCGGTGGCCTTCCTGGCCCTTATGGCCATGGATATGTCCTTGAGTTTCGTGCCCCTGAAAATCAATGAGCTGTCGGGCGGCTTCCTGGGGTTGCCGCGCCTGGTGGTCTGCGGTCTGCCCATTTCCCTGGAGATGGCCCTGACCGGGCTGGCCATGCTGGGCGGAGGCTTTTTCGCCCGCTCCTTGGGCGGCTGGCGGCCCCTGTTTTCCGCCGGGCTCTTAACCCTGGCCGGCGGCTATGGCCTGAGCGGGCTGACCGGGAGCCCCGGGGTCTATATCCTGGCCCGGGGCCTGGCCGGCGCCGGCTACGGCCTGATGAACATTGCCGCCCAGATTTTCGTCATCACTCACAGCCGGCCTGACCGGAGAGGCGAGGCCCTGGCCGATCTCTCCGCCGGTTTTTTCTCCGGCGGCCTCTGCGGCTGCGCCGCCGGGGGCCTTTTGGCCGACCGCTTCGGGTATGACCCTGTTTTTTTCACCTCGGCCGCGATTTTCCTCATCCTCCTTAACTTGGTCATGCTCTTCATGCCCGCCGGCCGAAAACCGGGGGCAACGGCCGGGGCCGACCGGGCGGCCTTGGGCCGTTTTCTGCGCTCCGGGCCGGTCTGGAGTTTTTCTCTCTGTTGTGTCGGGCCGATCTGCCTGGCCTCGGTGGGGCTGATAAATTATTTTCTGCCCCTGCATTTGAGCGCCTTGGGGGCCGGGCCCGCTCTCATCGGCCAGTTGAACGCCCTGTTCTCCATCCTGGTGGTGCTGCTGGCCCCTGTTTTCGGCCGCTGCCTGGACCGCAGCCGGCGGCCCTGGCTTTTCCTGGTTTTGGCCGGGTTCCTGGCCGCCTTGGCCGGCCCGGTCCTGCCTCTTTGGCCCACCGTGGCCGGCGTCCTGGCGGCCCTGATTCTTCTGGGCTTGGCCGCGGCCTTGAGCGAGGGCGGAGAACCGGCCTATCTCCTGGGCCTCCCGGCGGCCCGCGCCCTG
>JAITUX010000086.1 GCA_031286085.1 Candidatus Adiutrix sp.
ATCAGGGCTTCCTAAAAACCGCGGCTTAAGTTATAATCCATAATTTGTGATCGGACGGACCGGCCGGCTGGCCCGGCGGTTGTCCCGACTTCGCCAAGTCCAGAGAGGTTCGCCATGGCCGGGAAAAAGGCCGTCAAACTGTCCAAACTCCCCTTCAATGAACTGAAGGACAAAGCCAAGGCCCTGGAGGGGCTCAAAGCCATGAACCGCTTTGAAATCACCGAGGCCGTCCTTAAGGCGGAAAACAAGCCGGCCCCGACCGCTGAAAACCCCCGGACGATCAAGCCGGAAATCAGGGACTTGGCCGCCCGGCTCAAGACCGCCTCGGACAAGAAAAACCGACGGGAACTCCGGCGGGCCAAGGCCAGGTTGAAACGGGCCACCCGCCGCTATGCCGTTTGACCCGGCCCGGCTGGCCCGGGGTCTGGCCTGGCCGGCCCTCTTACTGGCCACGGCCTGCCTTGAACCGGAATACGGCTTAAAGCCGCCCATAAAGGCCGATTTGGCCGAACTGGCCCCGGTCAGCCTGAAGGTCGAAGTGCAGGATTTCCGCTGGAACTATTCGTCCACGGGCCAGGCCCTGACTGTTTCCGGCCGGGTCAGAAACAACACCGGAACCGCCCAGGAGACGGTTTTTCTCTACGCCATGCTCTTCGATGAAACCGGAAGGGCGGTGGGCCTGGGCGAAGCCCGGGTCAACCCGGAACCACTCCCCGGCGGCGGCGAAGGCGACTTCAGCCTGACGGTTAAAACCAGCCGCCCCCGTTCCGGACAAAAAGGGCCCATCAGGCATTTGCGCCTCCTGACCAACGCCCGCAACGAGTGATGCCCAAGCGGCCTTTCAGGAAAAATCATGGTCCGGCTCATCTTCACAACCGCCGGCCCAGGCCGGGCCGCCGCCCTGGCCCTGGCTCTGGCCTTGTCCCTGGCCTGCTTCCCCAACCCGCGGCCGGCCCTTACGACCCACACCGGCCATTGGGCCGTGCGCTCACCTGAAAGCCTGCCCCTAGACGTGGTGGAATACACTTGGACATTTTTCAACCACGGGCGCCATATCCGCTTAAGCGGCCGGGTCAGGAACAATTCCGACCAGGCCCACCAAGCCTTGACCCTGGAACTGACCCTTACGGATGAAAGGGGCGCGGTGGTGGCCCACGGCCAGACCCATGTCTTCCCCGCCTTTCTCCCGCCCGGAAATGAAGGCGCCTTCGAGCTGGTGGGCCTGGTCTCCACGGCGGGCCGGAACCTCTCGGCCGGCCGCCTCCTGACCACGGCCCGGACCTTGCCTCAATAATAACTCCCGCTCCGCCCTCTCCACCGCCGCAAAAAGATGAAGCAAAATTCATAGTTAGCTTCTAAAATCCGCCGCCCGTCATATTTTGAATTTAAAACCGGAAACCCGCCCTTGTCAACTTCGCCGAAATGTGCTAAAAAACTAATATAGTTTCAGTTGGAGCGTTTTATAAACTCCATTTTATGGAAGAACTTGCTCCGGGAGTCCATCTTGCGCCAAATCACCCGCCTCAATATCTTTGTCATACCCAGCGGCCAGGGCCGGGTTTACAATTTCCAGTTCCACCGGGTGACCCTGGCCTTCCTGGCCGGCTTGGCCCTGGCGACCCAGGCTATTTTGATGGGCTACGCCTACTACTCCTACCGGGTCAATGGCGGGTTCATTGACCGCTCGGGGAGAATGGAGGCCTTAATAGCGACCAATTCCGCCCTGGAGGCCCAGGCGGCGACTTTCGTCTCCGCTTTGAACTCCCTGGAAGATAAATTATACCGCCTGGGCAACCTGGAAACCGCGCGTTCGACCCTGACCGATGAAATCAGGGTCCAGTTGGGCCTGCCCCTGGAGGTGTCGGACAGCGAAGTCCTGCCCCGCTTGGCCGCCGCGGTGTCCTGGTCCGCCCCCCCCGGCGGCGCTTCGGAGGAACAGGAGGGCGGTTCCCGGTATTTGATCCGCAACCTGAACCTCGACCTTGAGCGCCTGATGGCCTTGGCCGACCAGACCGAGCGGAGACTGAACCTGATTAACGACGGACTGAGCGGAACCGGCTCCATTCTGGCCGCCACGCCGACCATATTGCCCTTAAACAATCCCATATCCTCCCGCTTCGGCCTCCGCCAGTCGCCCTTCGGCAGCCGTAGGTCCATCGACTTTCACCGCGGCCTGGATATTCCGGCCCCTCCGGGAACCACGATCCACGCCCCGGCCGACGGCACGGTGCTGGCCTGCGGCAACTCCGGCAACGGCTACGGCCTCATGATGACCATTGATCACGGTTATGGCCTGGTCACCCGCTACGGGCACCTGGAGCGGATCCTGGTCGAACCGGGCCAAACCATCCTGCGGGGCCAGCCAGTGGCCAAGAGCGGCAACACCGGGCGCTCCACCGGCCCCCACCTGCATTACGAAATCCTCCTCGGAGGCGTGGCCGCCGACCCGCTGGAACTTCTGGCCGCGGTCTCGCCGACCCTGTCCCGGGGCGTCAAGCTTCTGGACGCAGCCGACTTCCGGGGCAATTTGCCCTATGGAGCGGCGGTCGGCGTCGGCCCCTGAACCCCCTCTCACCCGCCGGCTCTGAAAACCCCGGCCAACCCCGGCCGCGGGTTTGGCCGTCTTTAAGGCCAGGCCCGCTCTCCCAAGGCCCCGCGGGGTGACTATGAAATCCCTTCTGCGAAAAATATTCGGCACGGCCAACGACCGGGAAATAAAACGCTACAGCCTGGTGGTGGACCGCGTCAACCAGCTGGAAGCGGAATTCCGGCCCCTTTCGGACGCGGCCCTGGCCGGGCGGACGGAAATTTTCAAGGAGCGGCTGGCCCGGGGCGAAAACCTGAATGACCTCTTGCCCGAAGCCTTCGCCGTCGTGCGCGAAGCCGGCAGCCGGACCCTGGGCCAGCGCCATTTCGACGTCCAGCTCATGGGCGGCCTGGCCCTCCACGAAGGCCGGATAGCGGAGATGAAAACCGGCGAGGGCAAGACCCTGGCCGCCACCCTGCCGGTCTATCTCAACGCCTTGGCCGGCCGGGGCGTCCATGTGGTCACGGTCAACGATTACCTGGCCCGGCGTGACGCCGAGTGGATGGGCCGCCTCTACCATTTCCTGGGCCTGTCGGTGGGCGTCATAGTCCACGGCCTGACCGACCGGGAACGCCATGAGGCCTACCGGGCCGACGTGACCTACGGCACCAATAACGAATTCGGCTTCGACTACCTGCGCGACAACATGAAATCCCGCCTGGACGATTATGTCCAGAGGGATTTTTATTTCGCCATCGTCGACGAAGTCGATTCCATCCTCATCGACGAGGCCCGCACGCCCCTCATCATTTCCGGCCCGGCCGAAAAATCCACCGACCTCTACCTCCGGGCCGACCGGGTGATTCCCCAGCTGAACCGGGATGAGCACTATACCCTGGACGAAAAAGGCCGCAGCGCCAATTTCACCGAGGAGGGCGTGGCCCGGGCCGAGGAGATCCTGGGCCTCCCCAACCTCTATGACCCCTCCAACATCGAAATCCTCCACCACCTGACCCAGGCCTTGAAGGCCCACACCGTCTTCGCCAGGGACAAGGACTACATAGTAACCGCCGACAAGCAGGTGGTCATCGTCGATGAGTTCACAGGCCGCCTCATGGTCGGCCGCCGCTATTCCGACGGCCTGCACCAGGCCCTGGAAGCCAAGGAGAAGGTCAAAATCGAAAGCGAGAACCAGACCCTGGCCTCCATCACTTTCCAGAATTATTTCCGCATGTATGAAAAACTGGCCGGCATGACCGGCACGGCCGAT
>JAITUX010000093.1 GCA_031286085.1 Candidatus Adiutrix sp.
ACTGCGAACAACACTGCCCGGTGCGCGTCCCCGCCATAACCGTCCAGCCCCTCAACGTCCTGCGCCTGGCCCAGGGTTCCTACATCAAGGCCGGCCGGGCCGCCGGCCTGGACCTGGACCCCAAAAGGAATCAGGCCGGGCTTGAAGATGGCCTGCCGCCAGGATTTTCTGATTAACCGGGGCTTCGCCCCAGACCATTAATCACCCAATTTTTTTAGTTTGGCGGCGAGAGTTTTGCGGGTTATGCCCAAGGTAAGGGCGGCCCGGCTCTTGTTGCCGCCGGCCGCGGCCAGGGCTTGGGCCACGGCCATTTTTTCCAGGGCTTCAAGGTTCAGGGGCAGTTCGGCCGGGGCGGCGGCCGGGACGGCCCCCGGCGGCCCCAGGCTGGGCAGGTCCTTTTCGGTCAGGTAATCGCTCCGGGCCAATATGACGGCCCGTTCCAGGACATTCTGCAATTCCCGGATATTGCCGGGCCAATGGTGATTGGCCAGGAGCCGCAGGGCGCCGGGGGTGAGGCCCTTGACCTCCTTATGGTTTTTAAGGGCGTAACGCCGGATGAAGCTGTCGGCCAGGGCCGGCAGATCTTCCAGGCGTTCGCGCAAGGGGGGCAGGCGGATGGGCATCACGTTAAGGCGCCAGTAGAGATCTTCTCGGAAACGTCCGGCCGCCACCTCGGCGGCCAGGTCGCGGTTGGTGGCGGCCAGAAAACGCAGATCGGCCCGCACGGTGGCGTCTGAACCCAGGGGCTGGATTTCCCCTTCCTGGAGGACGCGGAGGAGTTTGGCCTGGAGGGCCGGGCTGGTTTCGCCGATTTCGTCCAGAAAGACGGTGCCCCGGTCCGCGGCCTTCAGGCGGCCTTCGCGGCGGCGTTCGGCCCCGGTGAAGGCCCCTTTTTCATGGCCGAAGAGTTCGGCTTCCAGGAGGTTTTCCGGCAGGGCGGCGCAGTTGATGATGCTGAAGGGCCGGCCGGCCCGGGCGCTCCGGCCCTGAATGGCGCGGGCGACCACTTCCTTGCCGGTGCCGCTTTCGCCGGTGATGAGCACGGTGGCCTCGGCGTCGGCCACCAGGCCGATCAAGTCCAGCACCCGGCGGAAAGCCGGGGCCGAGCCCACCAGGCCCTGGTCCCCGGTCTCCCAGAGGCCGGCTTTTTTTTCCTCTTTAAGACGCTGGTGCTCCAGGGCCCGGGCCAGGGTCAGGCGGAGGAGGTCCAGGTCCAAGGGCTTGGTCAGGTAATCGTAGGCCCCGGCCTTGACGGCCTGAACCGCGTCTTCGACCTTGGAGTAGGCGGTCATGATGATGACCGGGGCGGTTAGCCCTTCTTTTTTCAAGGCGGCCAGGGCGGTCAGGCCGTCCAGGTCCGCCATCCGCACGTCCATGAGGATGAGGCCGAAGGCCCGCGTCCGGCTCAGGGCCAGGGCCGGACGGCCGCCGTCGGCCGTTTGGACCGGGTAGCCCCAATCCCCCAGGACGGTCTTGAGCATGAAAAGATGTTCAGGGTCGTCGTCCGCCACCAGGAGGGGCTGGTATTCGGCCGGTTTCATTATTCAGCCTCCGCGGGACGGGCCGGATTTTCGGCCGGCGGAACCAGATTGAAGGTCAGGGTCACGGCCGCGCCGCCCGAAGGCGGCGATTCCAGGGTCACGTCGCCGCCCGCGTGGGCCCGGACGGCTTTTTCCACCAGGGCCAGGCCCAGGCCCGTGCCGTCGGCCTTGGTGGTGAAATAGGGCGCGAAGGGGTGGGCCAGTTGTTCAGGGCTGAAACCAGGCCCGTTGTCGCGAAAGGTCAGGCGCACCCGGCGGTCGGCCTTTTTAAGGCCCACCTCCAGGCGGCCGCCGCCGGGGGCCGGCCGGGCCGCCTCGATGGCGTTCAGGTAAAGGTTCAATAAAGCCTGGGCCAGCAGGGGCTCGTCCCCGTCAATCCAGGCTTCCTCCAAATCCAGGGTCAGTTCCACCGCTCCGGCCTTGGCGTCATGGGCGACCAGGGCGGCCGTCCGGCGGGCCAAGCCGCCCAACTCCAGGGGGGCGGTCTTCATTTCCAGCGGCCGGGCGTAGTTGAGGAAGCCGGTGACCGCCCGGTTCAGGCGGTCCACGCTGGTCAGCATCACTTCCAGGGCTTCCCGGTCCGCATCGGTAGTCCGGCGCAAAAGGTGCCGGCAGAGACCGTCGGTGGCCCCCAGGGGGTTGCGGATTTCGTGGGCCAGGCCGGCGGCCAACTGGCCCAGGGCGGCCAGACGCTCTTTCCGGGCCAGTTCGGCCTTTACTTCCTGGTAAAGGCGCCGGGTCAGGCGGACATGATGCCCGGCGAAGAGGGCCAGCACCACCGCCAGGCCGGCCAGGCAAAAGAGGCCGATGGACAGGGCCGCCGCCCGGGCCCGGCGGGCGCCGAGCCGCTCCAGGTCGCTGAGGTCGAAGCCCACCCAGGCCCTAATCGCGGGCCGGGAGGCCGCGGCTCCGGGGCGGCCTCTGGTCATCATCCCGTGCCGATGGGGAGGCAGGGGCCGGAAGCGTCGATGGACCAGCCCCATCTTCCGGCCGTCCGCCTCGGCCAGCCGGAACCGGGGCCGGAACAGGTCCGGGGCAGGCTGGCCCGCTGCCCCGGGCGATTCCGCCTCAAACAGTTCCGGCGGCGGCTTAAGGCGGCCGGCCCAGGCCAGGGGATGCCCTTGGGCATCGGTCAGCGCGATGAACAGAACTTCTTTCTCGCTGATCAGGTTGTCCCAGAAATTCTGGAGTCCGGGTTCGTCAGGCCGGGCCCGGCTGAGAACTTCCAGGGAACTGATGAGGGCTTCGCCCCGCCAGAGGTGGAGTTCCTCCAGGTAGTCCTTTTCCCGGCGCCAGTCGCGGCCGAACAGGAACCCGCCCAGAACCAGAAAGGCCAGGGCGGCGGCCGCCGCGAACCAGAGGGGCGGGCGGGGCCAAGGCGGTGTTTCCTCTTGGGTCATAATTCCTCTTCTGGATAATTATTATACAGCCCCTATGGGTAATTTGGAAACAATATTGGCCCGCCCAAGGGTTTTATATATTAAATGTTCTAAAATAAATATGTTACACATATGGAATTCCTTGGCCCGATTCTTGTAGGTATGCCAGAATCAGGCCAACCGGCGGAGGCCGACGGAACGGCCGAGCGGCGCATTTAATTTTTCGTAAATTTTGGGAGGCGTTTATGAAGTCAAACAAAAGAAGTCTGATTCCGGGCTTGGCCCTGGCCTTGGTCCTGGCCGGCCCCCTGGCCGCGGCGGCCCAGGCCGCGCCCGCCGAGCCCGCCCCCTGGGAGAAGCTGGAGTCTTTTCAGGACCAGTTGTGGGCCAAGGAGATGGAATTGGAGGCCGCGCAACGATCTGGAAACGTCCAGGAAACCCGGACTCTGGCGGCCGAAATGAACAAGCTGAGGGCCCAGATTCGCGAGGAGCGGCGGCGCCTGGCCGGTCCGGGCCAGGGCGGGGGCTGGGAAAGAGGCGGAGGCCTGATGGGGTGGACCCGGGGCGATTGCCCGGGCCGGGCCGGCGATTGGGGGCCGGGCGACCGTCCGGGCCGGCGCTGGGGCCGCCATTGCCGGGATTGAGCGGGCTTGACCCCAAGGCGGCCAAAGCGAGGGCGCCCCGGGGCGCCCTC
>JAITUX010000096.1 GCA_031286085.1 Candidatus Adiutrix sp.
GGCTGGGTGGCCTTGAGGGCCGCGGCCAGGTATTCGGCGAACAAGGCTTCGGCCGGCCCCTTCACCGCGGCTTCCGGCGGCACGGCCGCGGCCACTTCCGGCGTTTCGGCCGGCTTGGCCTCGGCCGCCCCTTCAACCGGGGCTTCCGGCGGCGCGGCCGCGGCCGCTTCCGAGGCGACCTTGGGCGGTCCGCCCATCGCGAACTCCGGCGAGTTCAATAATTCAAGCAAGGCGGCTTCCGGCAAGGCCTCCGCGGACTCCAAGCCGGGTTCGGGCTCGGCCTGGCGCGCCTGGCGAAGCGAGGAAAAGCCGTCCCAGCCGGTCTCCCCCGGCCGGTTCCATATATATAAGGCGCCGGCCGCTATTTTCATCAGCACCAGGATGAGGGCCGCCTCCAGGATGGGCCAATGGCGGCGCTTCTTGGCCGGTTTAGCCAGGGCCGGTTTGGGGCTGGCCGCCGGCTGGACGACAATACTTTGACGCGCCGCCGCGGCGGGGGGCTTCGGCGCGGGAGGCCTGGCCGAAAGCGTTTTAACCGCCGGCTTCCCGCCCGCGGCCGTCGCGGCTCCGGCCTTGGCCCCGGCCGCCGAAGTCAAGGTTTGGGCCCGGCTGGTTTTCATCATGCTCATTCCCCCGCAATTATGCTGACTTACAAGCTTCCGGCTAGAGATCCACGGGCCCTGGCCAAGGCGGCCAGTTCTTCCATTTCCTTCTGCTCCTGGGCGGCCTGGAGGGCCATGAATTCGTCTTTTTTCTTTTCTTTCAGCTTTTCCATTATCTTCAGGTCAACGGAAGCCTTGATGAGGGCGGCCCTTTCCTTGGCTTCCTCCTTCCGGCTTAGCCGCAGAAATTCGTGCAGCCGGTTCAGGTCCCGGACCTGTTTCTGGTCGTAGTCCCGGTAGAGTTTCAACAAGGCCACCTCAAGGCGGCCCGTCTTCATTTTTTCAGCCAATTCGCTGGTCAGGCTGGCCCGGAGCGCCTGGGTTTCCTCTATTTCCTCCAAGAGATCCCGGATGCTGGCCAGACGCCGGGCCAGCCTGAGGCGGGCCTCCTCTTCCCGGCGGGCCCGGAGCTTGATTAGGAATTCCAAGCGGAAATGAAATCGAGTCGCCATATCTCACTTATAATTATACATAATTTAATATAAATTACAAGCCCTGAATCCGCCGTCGCCGCCAGGCGAAACTCCTGACGCCGCCGGCAATATAAAGCAAAAGTCGCGCCAATTCCAGGGCTGAGCCCTGGACCCAAGTCGGCGGACAGTGAGTCAGTACTGGAATCAGTGGCCGAAACCGGAAGGCCGCTTAAATTAGTAACTCCGCCGCCCGCGGCCGGCCGGGGCTACCGCCCTGGACCCAGACCGGCGGACAGTGCGCCAGTACTGGAATCAGCGGCCGAAACCGGAAGGCCGCTTAAATTAGGAAAGCCGCCGCCCGTGGCCGGGGCTTGGCCCCTGGCCCCCGAAGCCGGCCTGGAGCGGGAGCCCTTGGGCTTCCGCGCCCGAGACGGCGGAGCGGGGCCAGCGGCCAAGCCCCGGCGCGAAACCGGAACATTGCCGGAATCAAAAGCGCCGCCGGCGCCGTTAATCATGGCTTCCTTTATTGAAGGTTGAGCTTGTTTTGGAGTAAGGCCTGACGGAAATTTGTGCCGGACTGGAGGTAAATCTTGCCCTGGCCGGCCTTGGGGGCAGGGGGGCGGGAGGGCGGCCCGAAAATAATAACTAATATTATCACCATGTTATATGTCAAAAATTTTGGCACGAACTTTGCTTTAAAGCTTGCGACCAAAAGGTTACCACAGCCTAGTCAAGACCCCCAAGGAGACGGCCATGCCCATGATCATCAAAAAAGACTGGCTCACCATCGGCGAGGTATCGGAGTTGACCAGCGTGCCCATCCACACGCTGCGTTACTGGGAAAGCGAATTCGACGGCTATTTCAGCCCCCTGCGGACCTCCGGCCGCCAGCGCCGCTATGACGAGCGGGCCGTGGACCGGGTTCTGGAAATCAAAACCCTGCTCAAAGAGGAAAAATACAGCATTGCCGGGGCCCGGCAGGTGCTTTCGCGCAAGCTGGAGCAGGAAGCCTTCGCCGAGCCCCGGGCGCCCCTGCTGGTGGAGAATATGCCAGGGCTGAGCCCTGGACCCAGACCGGCGGACGGCGGCCCGGCGCTGGATTATTCGGCCGAAGCCTGAAGAGTGGTTCAATTAAAAGCGCCTCCGGCGCCTCGGCGCAAACTTGGCAAGCTTGTTGCATTTAGAGTCAAGCGGTTGAAGGCCCGGCCTTTAACCGTTTAACTCTATAATATGGAGGGATAATATGACCAGATTAGCGGCCGGCCCTGACTTGAGCGATTATGAACAGATAGCCCGTCTCCTGGCCCAGGAACTGCCGAAGCTGCCCCTGGTATCGGAACCCCTGGACGTGGCGGATTCCCTGGAAAACCTCTCCGAAGACATGGCCCTCATGCCGGAGATAATCAAGGATTGCCGCCTGGCCACCGAGATCTTTGAAGAGTTGGACCAGGTCATCGGGCATATGTATGCCCTGGCCGACCGGGCCGCGGAACTGCCTGAAAACAGGCAGGCGGAGCGGGTTGTCCTGGACGGGGAATTCAAGGGCTATGCCCATATCGTGGCCCGCCTGGCCTGGGACGACGATTTCGACGTGCCTTCGCTGAGTCTGGCCACGCGGTCGGGGGCCATGGCCGCCCGCCGCATCCTGGGCTACCTGGGCGAAGCCCGCACGGGGTTCACCCGCCGCCTGGCCGAGCAGCGCCGCCATATAAACCAGGCCATGGACGAGGCCGTGGGCCTCCTGGTCCGGCTGGTCAGCGAAACGGAAGACCTCTCCCACCAGGGCCGCGACCGGCTGCGGGAGCTTTTGGACCGTCTGGCGGCCCAGGCCGGCCGGCCGGCCCCCCTGGCCAGGCCGGCTTCCGGGCGCTGGCTGCATTAGCACCCGCAAGCAAGTTAAAAGGGCCGGCTCCGCCGGCCCTTTTATTGTTTGGCGCTTGCCCGTTGACTTGTGATACTGTATATAATATCATCAAGCCATGAGCCGGAGAGACAAGAAATTAGCTCAAATGGCCCAAAACCCGGACGGCTGGCGCATTGAAGATTTGCAGTCGGTGGCGGAGGCCCATGAGGTGGAATGGGTGCATGACGGCGGCAGCCACGTGGTTTTTCGGGATAAGGGCGGCGCCCATCTGACCGTGCCCGCCCGGCGTCCCATAAAGCCCGTTTACGTAAAACATTTCGTCGCCCTGGTCAAGCGAGGTCTGGAACATGAATAATCGGCCCCGGCACAGGTTTGAAATAAGGCCCCTGTCTCCTGAAGAGGGCGGCGGTTACCTGATGACTTTCCCCGAACTGCCGGGCTGTCTGGCCGATGGCGAAACCATTGAGCAGGCTGTTGAAAACGGAGCGGAAGCGGAGGCCGCCTGGTTGAAGGCTTCCGCGCAATGGGAAAAGCCCGGCCCCAAAAAACTGGTGGCCCGGCTGCCCTTGAGCCTGCATCACGACCTGACCGTCAAGGCCCGGCAAGAAGGGGTCAGCCTCAACACCCTCATTGTCAGCCTGCTGAATCGCGGCCTGGAACGCCGCCTGTAACCAGGCCGGCCAGGGCTCCCGCCCCTGGCGGATTTTTGACGCCTTTTTTTGGCCCGCTTCTTGATACTTCTTTGGCAAGTCCGGCCCTGGACCACGGCTTTTCGCCGCACATGGGCCGGCCAAAGGAGCGGAACCAATGAACGCCATAAGCACCCGCGTCAACGGTCAACCCGATTACCGCCCGGCCAGCCAGGCCCGGGCCGCCTGGCGGGAGGAAATGCTGGACCAGCTTTTGAACCAGATGCGCCGCCGCCACGAATCGGCCCCGCCCCCGGCCGCCCCGGCCCGGGAGCCCGCCAAGACCGGCAAAGGCTACTACATAGACTTATACGTCTAGCTGATTGATGGCCTTTTGGCCCTCAGCTTTTTATTAAAAACGCCTCAGTTCGCAGTATCCAGATGGATGGAGAGTTTGGCGCCAGTTGCTTCGGCCAGTTTTTTCAAGGTGCTTATGGAGGGCAGATGCCGGCCGCTTTCCAGCCGGGCCACTGCACTTTGGGTGGTCGCCATTTTCCTGGCTAATTCTTCTTTCGACATTCCCGCCATCACCCTGGCCTTGATAATTTCGCGGGCCAGTTTGAATTCAGCCGCCGCCTCGTCATAGGCTTTGGCGAATTCTGGATCAGCCATAAGTTTAGGCAGTCTGCTTAGTAGTCTTTCCATATTCAGCCTCCAGCGGATTCAGCCAATTCCTTCAGGCGGTCATTGGCGAGCCTCATTTCCCGGATTGGAGTTTTGGGCGTTTTTTTGACGAAGTATCGCAGAACCACGACCTGGCGGCCGGTCCAGGCACAATAAATGCCTCGGCCTTGGCCGCTAACGGTCTT
>JAITUX010000162.1 GCA_031286085.1 Candidatus Adiutrix sp.
GCCGGGCGGCCAGATCGGCCGCCTGGCCGCAGAAACCGCCCAAGGCGTCAATTTCCCTCACCAAGCCGCCCTTGGCCGGGCCGCCGAAAGCCGGGTTACAGGAGAGTACCCCTATGGTCTCCGGTCTTTGGGTGATCAATATGGTCGCCGCTCCCATTTGGGCGGCGGCCCGGGCGGCTTCCAGTCCGGCGTGACCGCCGCCCACCACCAGAACGTCAGCCGACATGCCGGTCTCAGGCCAACCAGGGCGCCATGAAATCCCGAACCGTGCCGCCGGAAGACAGGTGGCGGATTAGGGCGCTGCCGAAAACGGCCCCCTCCGGCCTTTCCTCTGAGGGAAGGCTCCGCAGTTGATCGGGCGAGGTCAGGCCGAAACCCAGGGCCAGGGGCAGATTGAAAGCCTGACGGGCCCGTTTCAAAGTGTCTTTCACTTCCGGCGGCAGGCCTTCACGCACACCGGTGACCCCCAGCACCGAGACCACATAGACGTAGCCTCCGGCCCCGCAGGCGGCGTAGGCTTTCATTTTTTTCAGGTCGGTGTTGGGGCCCACCAAGGCTATAAGGTCCAGACCATGCTGTTTCAAGGCCGCCAGCCAAGGCGCGCTCTCTTCCAAGGGTAAATCCGGCACGATGAGGCCGGCCACTCCGGCCTGGCTCATTTTCTCGGCCAGATTCGCCAGGGAGGCGGCCATGACGGCTCTAGCCTCCCGGCCGTGGAGATCCTGGGCGGCCTTGGTCCAGCCGTATTGAATGAAAGGGTTTACGTAGCCCATGAGGACCAGGCCGGGGGGTAGCTCGGCCCGGCGCCGGGCCAGGCCTTCAAAAATATAGTCCAGGCTTCCGCCGTTGGCCAGAGCCAGGCGGCTGGCCTCGGCCACCTGGGGGCCATCGGCCACCGGGTCGGAAAAGGGCACGCCTATTTCAATTATATCGGCTCCGTGGGCGGCCAGTTCCGCCAGAACAGTCCAAAATTCATCCCGCCCGGGAAAGGCGGCCGGCAGAAAAGGGATCCTGGTCAGGCGGCCGGCCCGCCGGTTGTTTTCCATGATGGTGGTCAGGGTGGAAGCGCTCATAGGGTCAGCCCTCTTTTCTCCATAGCCTCCTGGATAATGCCCAAATCCTTGTCGCCCCGGCCTGAAAGACAGACCAGGACGCTCCGGTCCTTGATTTCAGGGGCGTGTTTTATAACCCAGGCCAAGGCGTGGGACGATTCCAAAGCCGGAATGATGCCTTCATGGATGGACAGGAAACGGCAGGCGTCCAAGGCCTCGTCGTCGGTTATCAGGTCGTAGCGGACCCGGCCCGTGGCCGCCAGGTGGGCATGTTCCGGCCCCACTCCGGGATAGTCCAGGCCGGCGGCAATGGAATGGGAAGGCAGCACCTGCCCGGCCTCGTCCTGGAGCAGCATGGACAGTTGGCCATGTAAAACGCCGGGGCGGCCCACATTTATGGGCGCGGAGTTATAGCAGCCCGGTTCGCCTGTGCCGGCGGCCTCCACCCCGATTATGTCCACCTCGGCGTCTTCCAGAAAGTGCCGGAACATGCCTATGGCGTTGGAACCGCCGCCCACGGCGGCCACCACGTAATCCGGCAAATTTCCGGTCTGGCTCAGAAACTGCCGACGGGCTTCCAGGCTGATGACGGCCTGGAAATGGGCCACCAACTCCGGGAAGGGATGAGGCCCGGCGGAGGTGCCGAAACAATAGTTGGTGTCGGCCTGATGGGCGATCCAGTGGCGGAAGGCCTCGTTGATGGCGTCTTTCAAGGTTTGGGTGCCTTCGGTGACCGGGATGACCTTGGCCCCCAGAAGACGCATCCGGTCCACGTTGGGCCTCTGTCGCGCCACGTCCACCGCGCCCATGAAAATCTCGGCCTCAAGGCCCAGGCGGGCCGCGGCCGCGGCCGTGGCCACCCCGTGCATGCCGGCCCCGGTTTCCGCCAGAAGCTTTTTTTTGCCCATCCGTTGGGCCAGGAGGGCCTGACCCAAAGTGTTGTTGAGCTTGTGAGCGCCGGTGTGCAAAAGGTCTTCCCGCTTGAGATGGAGCTTAACCCCCAATTCCCGGGAAGAGGCCGGGCAGAAAGTCAAGGGGGTGGCCCGCCCGGCATAATTGATCAGAAGATCAATCAGTTCGCTTTTAAAAGCCTCCTGGTTCAGAAAGATGGCCATGGCTTCTTCCAACTCAACCAAGGGAGGGCTCAGGAGTTCAGGCACGAAACGGCCCCCGAACTGGCCATAATATCCTTTCACTTTACACCTCGTTTTCTCGAACAGCTTCAACCGCCGCCGCCACCAGGCGACGGTCCTTGAGTCCTGGCGCGATTTCCACCCGGGAGTTAAAGTCAAAACCCAAGAGGCCGGCCGGCGGCCTCGCGGCGACGGTTCCGGCCGAAGCGGCCTCCAGCCCCCCGGCCAGTAGCCAGGGCCGCGGCGGGGCCAGACCTGTCCACCGGCCCAAGTCCAGGGGGCGGCCGTGCCCGCCGCCACTCGTTCCGGCTTCCAAGAGAAAAAAGGCCGCCGCCTCGCTGAAACCGGCCATCCCCCGGCCCAATTCCTCGGGACTGGCGCAACGCTGGGGCCAGAAGACCTTGATGACCCGTTCCGGCCCCACGGCTTGGCAGAATTCCCGGCTTTGATCCCCGTGAAGCTGGGCCAGGTCCAGACGGGCTTCGGCCATGATATGGTTCACTTCGGCCGGGCTCTGATCCACGAAGACCCCCACCCGTCGGGCCGCTCCGGTTTCAAAAGCGGCCACCGGCCCTGGTTCCACTCTCCGGGGACTGGCCGGGTGAAATATGAAACCCAGCCAATCCACACCCAGTTCAGCGCACATCAAGGCGTCTTCAGCCCGGGTCAGGCCGCAGACTTTCAGGCAATAACGGGGCATGGCAGGTCGCCGTTTTTTTTAAGCGCGCCGGTCAGGCGTCTTAAGGACTCAGCCGGCCGGCCGTCCCGCATCAGGCTTGTGCCGACCAAGGCCGCGGTGAACCCGGCTTCGGCCGCGGCCGTAAGTTCTTCCGGCCGGCTGAAGCCGCTGGCGGCGATCCACAGTTCTCCGGTTTCGGCCCGGCATCGCCGGGCCAAGTCCAGAGTGCGGCTCAAATCGACCGACATATCCTGAAAATTCCGGGCGTTGACCTGGATTATAGTCGCCCCGGAAGCCCGGGCCAGGTCCAGGTCCGCTTCATCCAGCACTTCCACCACGACCTGGAGGCCGAAGCTTTCGGCCAGGAGGCGCAATTCCCGCAACCTGGCGGCCTGGGGCGTAAGCTTGACGATCAAAAGAAT
>JAITUX010000230.1 GCA_031286085.1 Candidatus Adiutrix sp.
ACGGCCGAACTTGCGGATGTCGCGATAGAGCAGGGCTTCGGTTCCGGCCGGCCGGCCGGCCAGACGCAGGGCCGCGTGGACGTGTTTGGGCCAGAGACCGGGCCGGGGCCAGGGCCCCAGTTGAAACTGGCCGGTCATTTTAAGGTGGACCAGGAGGTGGGCCGGGCCGATGGCTTGGGTCAGGCGGAAGTGGAGCCACTTGCCCAGGCGGCGGACCTCCTCGATCCGGGCTCCGGCCAGGCGGCGGCGGAAATCCCGGGCTCCGCCGGGAATGATTTTTTCGCAGTTGACCGCGGCTTCCGTTATGGTCAGGCCGCGTACGGCTTCGTCCAGGTCGGCGGCGATGGTCTGGACCTCGGGCAGTTCCGGCATTATAGAGCCTCAAGCTGTTAAAAGGCCCGCCAAGCCGGGCCTTGTTTTCAATCGGCGGTTAATCGGCGGAACGCTCTATTCAGCCAGGTGCTCGGAAAGGAACTTTTTCAGGCCGGCGGCCAGGGCGGATATTTCCGGGGCCGGCCGGACGGCCAGGCGCAGGTAGCCGGGCCGGAGGCCGTTGAAGTTTCCGGCGTCGCGCACTAAAATGCCGTTCATTGACAGGGAATCAATCAATTTCCGGGAATTTATTTCCGGGTGGAGGCGCAGGAGCAGGTAATTGGCTTCCGAGGGTTAGACCTGGCCCAGGTCCAGGGCCTCGAGTTCCCTCAACAGGTGACGCCGGAATATTTTCACGCCCTGGACCGTGGAGTCGCGAAAGCCTTTTTGGTCCAGGCAGAACAGGCCGGCGGTGACGGCCGGGCTGGACAGGCTCCAGGGCGCGGTTTCGGCGGCCAGCCTGGCGACGACCTTGGGGCCCGCGGCCAGGTAGGCCAGCCGGAGGCCGGGCAGGGCGAAAATCTTGGTCAGGGAGCGGAGCACAATGAGCCGGGGCTGCTCCGCCGCCAGGGGCAGGAGGGAGCGGCCGTCTTCGGTGAAGTCCAGAAAGGCCTCGTCCACAACCAGCCAGGCGGAGAGGCGGCGGCATTCCTGCACGAGACGGGTCAGCACTTCCGGGGGGACCAGGCGGCCGGTGGGGTTGGCCGGGTTGGCCAGAAAGACGGAATCGGGCTTGCGGCTCATGACCTGGTCCACGGTGGCCTGGTTCATCTGCCAGCCGGCGTTTTCCGGGGCCAGGACATATTGGGGGTTCAAGCCGGCGGCCGTGAGGGCGGCTTCGTATTCGGAGAAGGCCGGGCCGACTATGACCGGGCGTTTCAAATCCAGGACCCGGGGCAGAAGGTGAATCTGGGGGGTGGAGCCGGCCCCGGCCAGGAAATGCTCGGCGCCCAGCCCGCTCAGGTCCGCGATTTTTTTCACCAGGCTTTCGGCCCGCACTTCAGGGTAGTGGAGGATCTGGTCAAAGTCCTCGTCGAGGGCTTTCTTAAGGCCCCGGGGCGGTCCTAAGGGATTGATGTTGGCGGAGAAGTCTATTATATCCCGCCAGGAGCGCCCCAATTGCCGGGCCGCTTCGAAGACGCGCCCGCCGTGGCGGCGCGGATCGGTTTCCGCGCTGACCGCCGCGGCCAGGGAGGCTTTCAGGGGCACGCCGACCATGGTTCCGGCTCCTCTCGCTTCACCAGCCCCAGCGGCCGGTTAAAAAGGCCAGGACGGGCAAGACGGCGGCCAGCATGATGAGGGCGGCCCCGACGACCAGGCTTTCGGCGGCGGCCAGGTGGTCCGGGCCGGGCTCGCCGCCTTCGGGATTGATGACCGGCTTGGCCGAGACCTGGCCCCCGTAGGTCGAGGGCCCGCCCAGCCACAGCCCCAAAGCCCCGGCCATGGCCGCTTCGGGGCGGCCGGCGTTGGGGCTGGGGTGGAGGCCGCCGTCGCGCCGGTAAACATTCAGGGCGGCCCGCCAGGGGCGGCCGGAGAGGCGGGCCGCGGCGACGAGGAGCCAGGCCGAAAGGCGGGCTGGCAGAAAACCGGCCGCATCGTCCAGCTTGGCCGCGAAACGGCCCAGGTGCAGGTAAGTCTCGTTTTTATAGCCGATCATGGAATCCAGGGTGTTGACCGCCTTGAAGCCCCAGGCCAGGACCGGCCCGCCCAAGGCCAGGTAGAACAGGGGGGCCACCAGGCCGTCGGAAAGATTTTCGGCCAAGGTTTCAACCAGGGCCCGGCGGACCCCGGCCTCGGACAAGCCGGCCGTGTCGCGGCCCACCACCAGGGCCAGATCGGCCCGGGCCTTGGGCAGATTGCCGCCGCGGAGGGCTTGTTCCGCCCGCCAGGTCTGTTGATACAGGTCGCGCAGACAGACCAGGCTGTAAACCAGGTAGAGAGCCGCCAAGGCGTGGAGTACGGCGCCGGCCCGGGCGCTTAAATGGAGAACCAGGGCCGCGCCGCCCATGACCAGCGCCGTCACCCCCAAGGCCAGGACGGCCCCGGCGGCCGGGAGACGAGCCGGGCCGGCCAAGGCCCTGGCCCAGGCTTCCCCCCGGGCGATGAGCCGGCCGATGAGACGCACCGGGTGAGGCCAGGCGGGCGGATCCCCCCACAGCCAATCGGCCAGGAAGGCCAGGATGGTCAGGCCGGCGGAAGTGAGCAAGCCCTTTAGTTCCCCAGGTTCGGCTGGTAAATGTATTTCAGGCTGATGCCGGGCCGCAAGGCCGGGGGCAGGGAGATGGACAGCCGGCCGCGCAGGATCTCCCACCAGCCCGGGCGCCCGTCCCAGACGTTCAGCTTGGGCCGCTCGCCCGGCCCCAGGTCCAAGCCGCCCATGGCCGCCGCCCGGCGGGCCGCGTCCTCAAAGCCGCCCAGTTCGTCCACCAGGCCCAGCCGCCGGGCCTCGGCCCCGCTGAAGATGCGGCCGTCGGCCAGGCGGCGCAGTTCCTCGGGCGGAAGCTTGGGGCGGCCCGAGGCCAAATCGGACAGGAACTGCTCGTAAACCTCTTCCACCAGGGTTTGCAAAAGATCCTTCTCTTCGGGCCGCATTTCCCGGAAAGGGGAGCCTATGTCCTTGAAGGGGCCGCTTTTGATGGTCTGGCTTTTAAGGCCCACCTTGTCCAGGGCGCCGGCGAGCTCCAGGCTTTGGAGGATGACCCCGATGGAGCCGGTCAGCGTGCCCGGGCTGGCCATGATGAGGTCGCCGCCCGCGGCCACATACAGGCCGCCGGAGGCGGCCACCGAGCCCATGGAGGCGACCACCGGCTTGTTAAGGGCCTTGACCGCCCGGTATATTTCCTGGCAGGGCGCCACCGCGCCGCCCGGGGAATTTATGCGCAGCACCACGGACTTGATGTTGTCGTCTTCCTGGAAGCGGCCGAGGGCCTCGGTGGCCCAGAGGGAACCTATGATTTCCTCTTCCAGAACCAGGACGCCCACGCTGGGTTCCGAGGCCCGGACCGGCTGGAAGTCCAGCGAATCCACCAGGTGGCCGCAAGTGTAAACGCAGCCGCCGACCACGGCCAAACCCATGAGCAGCATGGCCATGGGCCAGTTCATGCCCCCGCGTCTTGCCCGGGGCCGGGGGGCCGGGCAGGCTTCCCGGCCGGCCGGGGCCTGGGTTTGATAAGCCTGCCAGTCTTCCGGGGGCATGGCCGGACCGCCGACTCAAAAC
>JAITUX010000255.1 GCA_031286085.1 Candidatus Adiutrix sp.
AGCCCTCTATGTCCACCTTGGGCAGATTGGTGACCGTGAGGCGCAACTGGGGCGGGGCGGAGGTCTCCAAAAGGCCGTAGGGCTCGTCCAGGCCGAACTCGACCGCGGGCTGGTAGGCCTTGGTGCGGAAAGTCAGGGGTTTGGCCGAGGCCAGTGGCTGGCCGTGGATGTCGCGGGCGGCCGGGTCAAGGGTCAGGGTGTAATCCGTTTCGCCCTTGAGCTGGCCGTACAGATACAACCTCCGCTGGATACGGCCGGCCTCCTCCCCTTCTTCGCTTTCTTCGTATTCCCGGACCAGGGCCTCATGGTCGTATTCCGGCGTAAGGCGCAGGAGAGGCGCGATGCCGGCCAGATCGACGGGGTTGGAAAAGGCCAGGGTGGGCGGGCCCAGTTGGGGGGGCCAGGCGGCCAGGTCGGGATCGTCGGGGTCGGCCCAGCTTATGGTTAAGGGGCCGTAGGTGCGGCCTTCGGCCAGGATGAGTTCCGGGGCCGGTTCCGGCCCGGCCAGGGATACGGCCCCGGCCTGGAGAACCAGGCGGTACGGGGTGTCCTTCGGCAGAGGTTCGGGCGCGGCGAACTCAAAATACCTGGCGCTGTTATCCGAGCCCGGCAAGACCTGGGGCGCGACCCGGGCGGCCAGCTTGCGGTCCCGCCAGCCTTCGGACCAGGTGAAATAAGCGCGGTTTTCAAGGCCGGCCGTATCCGGGGGCTGGTTGAAGACCACCCGCCAGGCGGGGGTCAGGGCGGTTTCCTTATCCCCTTCGTTCAGCAACTGGCGGCTTTGGACCCCTAAAAGCGGGAGTCGGATTTCAGCCGCGGCGTCTTTTTCAAGGCGGGCCCCGGAGAGGGCCGCCGGCAGGCGGTCGGCCCGGAGTTCGGCCTTTATTTTGTAACTGCCCTCCAGGGGCCGGTCCGGCACGAAGGCCAGGGTGTATTGGTTGAGCCAGATCCGGCGCCCGGGCAGGTCCGGGGTCAGTTTCAGGACGCCTTCGGGAACCTGGTCATAGGCCCCCAAAGGGACCATGGGCTGGTTGAACATGGCCGCGATCTGGGTCAGGCGGGGGACTTGGCCCTCGGGGCCGAAACGCAGGAGGACCAGGGGGCCGGCGGAGTTATCGGTTTCGCCGGAGCAGCCGGAAGCCGCCAAGACCAGAAGGGCCCCAAGAACCAGGCGGCGGAAGGGTTTTTTCAGCATGGACGGAACCTCATTGGCCTGGGTTTCCTCTTTAACTCCAAGGCAATCTCTGCCGATTTCACCCCCCCATTATACCAAAAAAATCACTTTACCATTTGTGAAAAATCACGAACGCCGCCAGCACGATCAGGGAGAAGCCCAACACGTAATTCCATTTAACCGGTTCGCCCAGGTAAAGGACGGAGAAGACCATGAAGACGGTCAGGGACAAGACCTCCTGTATGGTTTTGAGTTCCGCGGCGGTGAAATGCCCGTAACCCAGCCGGTTGGCGGGAACTTGAAGGCAGTATTCAAAAAAGGCGATGCCCCAGCTTATGAGCACGACGCGCCAGAGGGCGGCGGCCGGAAACTTGAGGTGCCCATACCAGGCGCAGGTCATGAAGAAATTGGATAAGAGCAGCAAACCTATTGTAATAAAAGGTATTTTCATGTTTTCTCCACCAGGGCCAAGGCGGCCAGGGCCGCGGTTTCGGCGCGCAGGGTGAAGGGGCCCAGGCGCCAGGGCCGGAGGCCGGCGGCCAGGAAGGCGGCCTCTTCTTCGGGGCTGAAGCCGCCCTCGGGCCCGACCAGGAGCCAAAGGCCCGGCGGGCGGTTTTCGGGCCCCAGTACGGCGAGCCCCGGCGCGGCGGGGGCCGCGGGGCTTAGAAAGAGGCCGGCCGGGCCGGGGCCGGCCGCGGCCAGGAGTTCCGCCGGGGTCACGGGGGGGCGGACGATAAGGGGCCGGGGCCGGCCGCACTGTTTGCGGGCCGCCTCGGCCAGGCGGCGCCACCTTTCGGCCCGGGCCGAGGCGGCCCGGGCCAGGCCGGGCTTGATGCGCCCGCAGACCAGGGGCCAGAGTTCCCCGGCGCCCAGCTCCGCGGCCTTTTCCACGGCCCAGTCGAAACGGGGCCAATTGATAAGGGCCAGGGCCAGACGGGGGCCGGCCGGCTCTTCCGGGCGGGGTCGCCAGCCTTCTTCCAAAACCACGACCAAGCGGGGGGGACGATCTTGGGCCACGGTCACCCGGGCCCGGGCCAGCCCGGCCGGGCCGGCCACTTCCACCGGGTCGCCGGGCTTGAGGCGCAGGACCGTGACCCCGTGCCGGGCCTGGGCGGCCTCCAGGCGCAATTCAACCGGCCCGCCGGGCTGCCCCGCCGGTTCGCCGTTCCAGGCCAGGCGCGGAACCCTCACGCCGGCCCCGGGGCCTGGGGGTCCAGGGGCCTGTGGCCCCTGGTTAAAAGAAGGGCCGCCCATTCTTCCCGTCGGGGGCGGGCTTCCAGGGCCCAGCCCAGGGCCTCGTAGGCCGAGGCCGCTTCGTCGGCCTGGCTTTCCAGAAGGCCGGAGAGGATGAGGCGGCCGGCCGGCGCGGACAAGGCGGTCAGGCGCGGGGCCAGTTCCAGGATCGGGGCCAGGGTCAGGTTGGCCGCCAGGAGGTCGAAGGCCGGGGCCAGGCCCTTAAGGGCGGCCTCGGCCTCGGGCTCGGCCGTCACCCTGAAATTCACGCGGCCGGCCAGGCCGTTTAGGGCGGCGTTGGCCTCGGCCACGGCCAGGACGGAAGGGTCGTTATCCACGCCCCAGACTTCGGCCGCCGGGCTTAAGGCCGCGGCGGCCAGGGCCAGGAGGCCGCTGCCGAAGCCCACGTCCAGGACGCGGGCGGCCCGGGGGGCCAGTTCGGCCAGGAGTTCCAGGCAGAGCCGGGTGCTGGCGTGGTGGCCGCTGCCGAAGGCCAGGCCGGGGTCCAGCCGCAGGATTACGGCCGCCTCCGGCCGGTCGTTTTCCGGCCACCAGGTGGGGGCCACGGCCAGGGCCGGGCTCACCAGGACCGGCGCCAGGCCCTCCTTCCATTTTTCCGCCCAGTCCCGGCCCTCTTCCAGTTCCAAATCGAAATCGAAATCCGCCCGGTCCAAGCCGAAGGCCTCGGCCAGCCGGTCCGCCAGGGCCGGCCCCAGGACGGCCAGGCGGGCTTGGTCTTCGGGGGCGAAGCCGGCCCGGGTCACCAGGCGGCCCAGTTCGTCGGGCCGGTCTTCCCAGAGCCCGGAGGCCCCGGCCTC
>JAITUX010000257.1 GCA_031286085.1 Candidatus Adiutrix sp.
CGCCCGTGGGGTTTACGGCCAAGCGATTCATGATCTTGGCCAATTCCTCGGACAGGTTCAAGGCCTGGCGCCTGGCTTCGGCCGCCGGCGGTTTGGCGGATTCGATTATTTTCCGCAAGTCCTCCCAGGCCGAATGTAAAAGTAATTTATTGGGACCGCTCAAGGTTGCGCCGACAGCGGCCAGGATATCGGCCACGGCGTCCAGGAGGAAAGTGGTCGATTTTTCCAATTCCGGGGAATTGAGGCCGTCTCTGCGCATAAAAAAACCGCCTGATATCCTTGGCCTTCGGCGGCCCTCCGGCTGGAGGTCCGCCCTGGCGCCGCGTTTTAAAGCGCCCCCAAAAAACGCGGCCCTAGTTGGTTGAGGTGTGATTTTTGCGGGCCAGAAGCGGAACCTTGAAAAATTCAATGCCCTCTTTGCGCAGCATTTCTTCCTGGGCTTCAGTGGACAGGCCGCGGATGCCGCGGCGCTTGGTTACGCCATAATGCATCTTGAGGGCCTCATCAGCGAAGCCATGGCCCACGTCGTCGAATTCCCGCTCCAGGTGCCGGGAGAATTCGGCCCACCTCTGGAACATTTCCAGCGTCGTGGCCTGGACGGGCGGCGCCGGCGGATTTTCAGCCGGTTTCTCCCCGGTCCGTCCGGCCTTGACCAAGCCGAAGGTGGACGGCCGGCGGCTGACCTTCCCGTCGCCGCAAACCGGGCAGACCAGGATACGGGCGGCCAACTGGGCGGAGAGGTCATTCAGGTTGTCAAACCAACCCTCGAAACGATGCCCGCGGGCACAGATGAGGTCATAAACTACCATGGCCCACCACCGTCTCAGGATACGGCAATCGCCACCGGTCAGAGGTGGAGACGACGATTGATTATATCCTTGTCATAATAATAAGTTTCCGGACGCTTGTCAACGAACCGGCCCTGAACGGGAGCAACACCCCCAAGAGGCCGGTTATTTGCGGGCCGCCACATCGTAATGGGAAAAATGCATGGTGAACGAGCCTCGGCCCTGGGTCTGGGAACGGATGGCCGTGGAGTAACCGAACAACTCGCTCAACGGGGCCAGGGCCGTCACCACCTTGAAGCGGCTCTGGCCGGCCAGATCCTCCACCCGGCCCTTCCGGGCGGCCAGATCGCCGATTATTTCACCCATGAACTCATCCGGGGTAGTGATTTCCAGGTGCATCATGGGTTCCATAAGGGTCGGGGCGGCCCGCCCCAGGGCCTCGCGCAGAGCCAGGCTTACGGCTGTCCTGACCACGGCTTCGCTGTCCTCCCCTTCGCCCAATTCCAGTTCGGCCAGTCCGGCCGTAAGGTCCAGGAGTGGAAAACCCTGGAGGGGGCCGGCCTGGCCTCCTTCGGCCAGGGTGTTCATGGCGGCGGCCAAAAGAGGCGGCGGGAGGGTTCCCTGGGCGGGCAGACGGTCTTCAGCCCGATACCCCGTTCCCCTGGGCAAGGGCTCGACGGACACGACCGCCCGGGCCCGGTGTCGGGCGCCGCCCAGTTCCCGGTCGAACGAGCCCTCGCCGGTGGCGGCTTGGCCTATGGTCTCCCGGAAGACGACCTGGGGTTTGCCGGCCCGCACGTTCAGGCCGAATTCGCGGGCTATGCGCTGGGTCAGCACTTCCAGGTGCAGTTCGCCCATGCCGGAGATGATGGTCTGTCCGGTCTGGTCGTCCACCTTGGCCTTGAAAGTGGGGTCTTCTTCGGTCAGCTTGCCCAGGATTTCGTTCAGTTTGTCCAGGTCGCCCGAATTTTCCGGTTCCAGGGCGATGGAAATCACCGGGTCGGCCGCCCGGATGGATTCCAAAAGCACCGGGCGGCCCGGCTCGCAGATGGTGTCGCCGGTGCCGGCCGACCGAAGGCCCATCACCCCCACCAGTTCACCCGCCCTGGCTTCGCCGATGCGGTCGCGCTTGCCGGCGTGAATCCGCAGTATGCGGCCTATTTTGTCCTTCTGGCCGGTGCGGGGGTTCAGCACTTCGTCGCCCTCGGCCAGCCGCCCGCTGTAGAGGCGCAGAAAGCTCATCTTGCGTCCCTGGTCAACCATCTGGATTTTGAACACCAAGGCGGCCAGGGGCGCCTTTTCCCGGAATTCCACCGTAAGGGGCGCGCCTTGGGGATCCCGCGCGGTCAGGGGCGGCAGGTCGGCCGGAGTTGGCAGATAGTCAACGATGCCGTCCAACAGAGGCTGCACGCCCTTGTTGCGGAGAGCCGCGCCGCAGAAGACCGGAACCAGTTTCAGCCCCAGGGTCGCCCGGCGGATGGCCGCCTTGAGCCGTTCTTCCGAAATCTCCCGCCCCTCAAGATAGTCTTCCATGACCTCATCGTCGTTTTCGGCCACGGTTTCCACCAGGGCGGCCCGCTCGGTCTCCAGGTCCTCGGCCAGTTCGGAAGGAGGCGCCGTCTCTTTCATCTCCGCTCCCAGATCATCCTGGCCCCAGAGATAAAGCCGCCGCCGGAGAATGTCCAGGACGCCCTTGAAATTTTCTTCCTGGCCGAACGGTCTGGTCAGAATCAGGGGCCTGGCTCCCAGTTTGGTCTTGATCTGGGTCATGACCCGGTCGAAATCCGCGCCCACGCGGTCAATTTTGTTGATGAAAACCAGTTTGGGCACCCCGTGGCGGTCGGCCTGGCGCCAGACCGTCTCCGACTGGGGCTGCACCCCGCCCACGGCGCAAAACACGCCCACCGCGCCGTCCAGGACCCGCAGGCTCCTTTCCACTTCAATGGTGAAATCCACATGACCGGGGGTATCAATGAGGTTCAGCCGGGCGTTCCTCCAGTCGCAGGTGGTGACCGCGCTCATGATGGTTATGCCCCGGGCCTGTTCCTCGGGCATATAATCCATGGTGGCTTCGCCGTCGTGGACTTCGCCGAGCTTGTGGGTCCGGCCGGTGTAATACAGTATCCTCTCGGTGAGGGTGGTCTTGCCCGCGTCGATATGGGCGATGATGCCGATGTTGCGGATTCCTCCGCTCTTGCGTTCCGCGGCCATGTTTCAACCCGCCGTGTTCTGGCTTTCAGGCCAGGCCTCGTCATTACTACTTATGGCCGGCATCCTTCAGCCCTTAATCCTGGCCAGGGCCGCCGCCACGCCCTTTTCCACGGCCGCTTCAATCATCCGGCTAAGTTCCCGGACCACCTCGGGGTCCAGTCCGACTGACACTTCCGGCTCACCCAGGAGTTCCGGCTCCAGCCAGTCGTCTTCGGTCACGGCCGAGCCCGGGACCGGGGATTCGGGCGCCGGGGCCGCCTCTTCCGTCTCGTCCTTAAGGCCGGCCTCGGGGTTTTCGTT
>JAITUX010000143.1 GCA_031286085.1 Candidatus Adiutrix sp.
CTCCGTGGCCCTGGCCGCCGCCGACGCGGCCGCCCTGGAAGCCGCCCGCCTCTCGCCCCTGGTCGAGGAAGTCCTGGCCGTCGGCCCGGGCCGGCCCGGGCCGGCCGGGGAATTCGAAGCCGTCTTCAACCTTAACAGCGCCGTGGCCGCGGCCCGCCTGGCCGGCCGGGTCCGGGCCGGCGCCCGCTTCGGCCCGGCGCTGGCCGAAGGCGATACCCTGCGCTTCACCCCGGCCCAGGACTTCCTCATGGGGCTCATGGCCGAAGACCGCCGCCTGGGCCGCTTCAACCTGGCCGACGTCTGGCTGGCCCTGGCGCCGGAGGCCGGGCCCCGGCCCCTGTTCTGGCCGCCGCCGGATTTGGCCCGGCGCGGGCCCGGCCTCCGAATCGGCTTCCACCTGGGCGCCAGGAACCATCTGCGGCGCTGGCCGGCGGAAAATTTTGTCCGCCTGGCCCTGGCCCTGGGGCGGCTCATAGGCGAATTCACCCCGGTTCTCACCGGCTCGTCCGAAGAAAGGGCCCTGGGGGCCAAGTTTGAAAAGCTGGGGCCGCCCGCCTTAAACCTCATGGGGGCCACCGACCTTCCGGAACTTAGCCGCACCCTGGCCGGTCTGGATGTCCTGGTGGCGGCCGACACCGGGGTGCTGCATCTGGCCGCGGCCCTGGGCACCCCGGTCCTGGCCCTTTTTTTCGGCCCGGCCTACGGCCCGGAAACGGGCCCCTACGGCCCCGGGCATCTTATTTACCAGGCCGAGGCCCCCTGCGGCCCCTGCCGGGAAGGCGCTTGCCGCCGCCGCCAGTGCCTGGCCCTGCCCGAGCCCGAATCGGCCGCCCGGCTGGCCGCGGCCCTACTGGCCAAGCGGGACCCGGAAATCCAGGCCCCGCCGGGGCACCGGGTCTGGCTCACCGGGCTCGACGCCTTCGGCCAGGAGCTTCGGCCCCTGGGCCGCCCGCCCCTGACCCCGGAGGAAGCCCTGGCCCTGGCCCTGGCCTGGGCCGGCCAGGAAATTTTCAGGCCGGGCCTCCTGGCCCGGCCGGCCGGCCTGGCGGCCCTGGCCTCGCATTACTCCCCACCCGTCGGCCGCCCGGCCCTGGATGAAGGCCGCTTACGCCGCCTCCTGGGCCGCCTGAATCCGGCGGCGGGGGAGCGCCTGCGCCAGGGCTTGACTATTCTTGGCTTGGAATTTGCATAACTTGTTTCGCGGACATAAAACCAGCCCGGAGGTCCCTAAATGAATACCCTGACCATAGACGGAAACGATCTGCCCGCCCAGGACGTGGCGGGCGCCAATCTTGAAGAGATAATCGCCAACCTCATGGAACACCCCGCCGTGGGCGACCGGATCATCACCAGGGTCATGGTCAACGGCGACGATTACAGCGAGGAAGTGCCCCACGCCGCCCTGGAGGTCATGAGGTCTCAAATCAAGAGCCTGGACCTGGTCACCAGGTCCGCGGAGGAAATAAGCCTCCACTTCCTGGAACACGGCCACTACTTCGTCGAGACCCTCAGGCAGGCCCTGCCCAAGGTGGTCGAGGAATTCCGCCTGGGTGACGAAAGCGAGGCCAACGAGCATTTCCTGGGCTTTTTGGAATCCCTGCACCTGACCTTGGGCATGGTCGAGCAGGCCAAGCTGGCCATGGGCCTGAGCGAGGATATGGCCGTGAGCGTCCAGGGCTCCCTGAACGATTACCTCATGCGCCTGGCCAAGATTCTCAACACCCTGATGGGTCTCCAGGAACAGTCGGACTGGATTTACCTGGCCGACGTGCTGGAGTTTGAGTTGGACCAGGCTTTGGCCGAATTGATCGACCTTCTGCCGCTTCTGAAAAAGGCCGGGCACTGACATGGAAAACCGGCTCAAGACCCCGGGGCCCGAACCTCTCCGCCAGTTGTTTGACAGCTACGCCGGCTGCCTGGAGCTGGACAGGAACTACCTGGCGGAAACCAGTGACGACGGCGGGCTGGATTTGGACCGCCTGGAACTCTTTCTCGGCGCCCGCTCCGAACTTCTGGCCGAGGCCGAACAGAGCTTCAGGGCCATGGAGGCCTTTGAGGCGGTCGGCCTGGCCGCGGACGACCCGGACCGCCAGGCCCTCCTCGGCCAGGTGGTGGCGGTGCTCACGGAAATGGCCGGGCTGGAGAAGCACCTTTCCGTATTCTTAAGCGAGCGTTTGAAGGAGATAGGCGAGGCCATCGTCCAGCTGCGCCGCATCCAGCCCGTCTTTCAGCGTTACAGCCGCTTAGGCGGGGACAAGGCCGGCCCCAGCTTCATCACCCGCCACGAATAATGAGCCTCAAACAAGGAAAAGGGGCCGGCTGCTCCGCCGGCCCCTTTTCCTTGTTTGGCCCTATATGGAGCCAGGGCCGGAACCCTGGCGTGGAAGGCTGATTAATGAGGATTTTTGTTTCCCGGCTAGGCGCGAGCGTTTTTTATGGCGAGGAATATTGAAAATATTTCGAGCCTTAAGCAACGCCAGCAACGACGCAAGGGAGCAAAAAGACCATTAATCAGCCTTCCACTCCGCGTCCACCCATCTGTGGGAGAGGGCCAGAATCTCCTCCCCGCCGGC
>JAITUX010000179.1 GCA_031286085.1 Candidatus Adiutrix sp.
CCCAGGATGACCGTCCCGCCGGGCCGGCGCTCAAGTATCAGCCGGGCCGCCTGGGCGAAATCGGCTTCCGGCCAGCGTTTGGCCGGGCCGAAGGCCGCCCCCGGGGCCAGGGCCAGAAACGGCTGGCCGCCGCCCAGGCCCGCCTGGCCCAGGAGAATTTCCGATTCGGCCAGGGCGGCTTTGTCAAGGTGGAGGGCAGGCGGCCGGTACGGGGCCGGGATACCCAATTTTTTCAAGAGATTCAAATAATAAAATACTTGGTGGCCCGCCAGGTGGGAAGGTTCGATGCGGATGGCCCGGGTCAGCAGCCAGCTTCGGCCGTCCCGGGCGTAGCCCCAGCGTTCAGGGATGCGGGCCAGGGCGGGAAAGAGAGCCGCGCTGAAGGCGTTTTGAAAGAGCAGGGCCAAATCGAAAGGCTTAAGTTCCCGGAGCAGACGCAGAGCCCCGGCCAGGCCCCGGTGGCGGCCGGAGGGTTCGTAGGTCAGGACTTGGGCCACCCCGGCCTGGCCCTGATAGACCCGGGCCGCCCAGGGGCGGGTCAGGACGGTCAGCCGGGCCTGGGGAAAGTGGTCGTGGAGGGCCGCCAGGGCCGGGAGGGTCATGACCGCGTCGCCGATCCAGTTGGTTCCGCGCACCAGTATTTCAGCCGGCGGGCTGGCGGTCATGATTCAGCACCTTGATGACGGTCTGGAAAAAGGCCTGGGGGTCGTCGAGGCGCAGTTCGGTCTGCAGAACCAGGACCGGCCAAGGCCAATCCGGCGGCAGCTTGACCGCGTCCTTGGCCGTGGTGACCATGAATTCCGCCCCGCTGGTTTTGAAGGCCAATTCCAGGCCGGCCAGGATGGGCGGGGCATAGGCCTGGTGATCGGCCAGGGGCAGGAAGCGGCGGATATCCAGTCCCAGGCGCCTAAGGGTCCGCTGAAAGGAATCCGGCCGGCCCAGCCCGCAGAAGGCCAGGGCTGGCCGGCCGGCCAGGGTTTCCGGCGGCCGCAGTTCGGCCCCGCCCAAGGGGCGCCAGCCGCGGGGGCGGTGGACGGCGGTGAAGACGGGGCGGCCCCGGGCCAGGGCCGTGAAATCCGGGGCGGGCGTGGGGCCGCCGGTGCTGACCAGGATATGGGCCAGCCGATGGGCGGCCAGGGGTTCCCGCAGGGGACCGGCCGGCAGGACCGCGCCATTGCCGAAGGGCCGGCGGCTTGGCGCCAGGAGTATCCGGCAGTCGGCGGCCAGGGGCAGGTATTGAAAGCCGTCGTCCAGTATCAGAATGTCGGCCGTAAGTTCAGTGGCGGCCAACCGGGCCGCCCGGCGGCGGTCCCGGTCCACCACCACCCGCAGGGCGGGCAGTTCCGAGGCCATGAGCCAGGGCTCGTCGCCGCTCTCGGCCGGCCCGGCCAGGGGGCCGGCCCCCCGGGAGACCACCAGGGGTCCGGGGCGGAGCGGCCTTCGGCCGTAGCCCCGGCTGAGTATGGCCGGCCGATGGCCTTGCTCCAGGAACAGGCCGGCCAAGGCCAGGGCCAGGGGGGTTTTGCCCGAGCCGCCGACGGTGAGGTTGCCTAAACTTATGACCGGCCGGTCCGCCCGTTCCATCCGCCCGAAGGCGGCGTGAAGTTTGCGCCTCAACCCGGCCCCCCAGCCATAGGCCGCGCCCAAGGGCTTAAGAATAGGGAGAGGGGCGGCGGCCCACCAGGAGCGGGTCAGCCCGACGGCCAGCCGGTCGGCCCAGCCGGCCGCGGGGAATTCCGGGCCGGTCACCGGGCTTTTTCCAGAAAGGGCTGGAGAAGGTCCAGGGTTTTGCGCACGCCGCCTTGGTGGATTCGGACGAAATCGGCGGCCCGGCGGCCCATGTCCCGGGCCTTGTCCGGGTTGTCCAGGAGATCTTCCAAGGCGGCCGTCAGGGCCGCCTGGTCCGGGACCATTAGGCCGCCGCCGACTTCCTGGAGGGCCCTGGTCATCCAACGGTAGTTGTGAGTAAGGGGGCCGAAGAGAACCGGCTTGCCCTTGGCGGCCGGTTCCAGGGGGTTGTGTCCTCCGCCTTTGTGGAGGCCGGCCCAGCTTTTGCCCACCAAGGCTATTTCGGCCAGGTCGTATAAGCGGTCCAATTCCCCCAGGGTGTCAAGGAGAAAAACGTCCTTGTTCAGGTCGTCCGGGGCCGGTTTTTCGCGGTGCCCGGCCGGCAGGTTCAGGCGCTTGATGAGAGCCCAGACCGCCAGGAAATCGCTTCGGTTGCGGGGGGCCAGGAGGAGTTTTAAATCCCGGTATTTGGCTTTCTCTCGGAGTGAAGTGAAAGCGCCCAGGATTATCTCGTCCTCGCCGGCGTGGGTGCTGCCGGCCACTATCCAGCGGCCTTCGGGCCAGCCGGTTTCCGCCAAGAGGGCGGCCCGGGTTTCCGGAGCGCTTTCCCGGACTTCGCGGTCGAATTTCAGGTCGCCGACCACCAGGGTCCGCTCCGGATCGGCCCCCAAGTCCAGGAGGCGGCGCCGGCCGTCCTCGCTCTGGGTGGTTATGAGAGCGAAGAGGCGCAAAACCTGGCCCCAGAAGAACCGGATATGCCCGTAACCCCGGATGGACTTGGGACTCATGCGGGCGGAAACCAAAACCGCGGGCACCCCGCGGCGGCGCAGGCGAAACAGAATGCCCGGCCAGACGTCGGTCTCCACCAGCACCAGGAGGTCGGGGTCCACGGCCTCCACGAAGCGGCGGGTGGACAGGCTGAAATCCAGGGGCGAGGATAAGACCAGCCGGCTCGGCCAGGCGCGGCTGGCCGCGTCGCGGCCTATGGCCGTGGTGGAGCTGATGACGACTTCCGCCCCGGCCTCCTCCAGCGCCGGCACCAGTTCTCTGGCCGCCAGAACTTCCCCCAGGCTCAAGGCCCACAGCCAGACCCGGGGCCGGCCCGGCTTTTTAGGCAGAAGCGGGCCCGGGCCCAGGAACTTGGATCGGAATGAGTAAGGCTTGCGGTGGATGAGGTCGTGCACGATCCAGTAGGGCCAAGTAAGGAAAAAACCCAAGGGGTAAAGTATTTTATAAAGGATGCGGAACATTTTCAGGCGCCCCCGAGGCCCGCGGCGTTCATGGCCAGGGTTTTGATGTCGTTTTCAAACATGACTTCCATTTTGCGCGGGGGGATTATTTTTTGGATGAAGCCCAGTCCGAATTTTGGGTGTTCTATGGCTTCGCCGGCCTGGTAGCCTTCTTCCAGGCGGTAGGGCCGGGGCGTAAGGCCGCCGGCGGCCAGTTCTTCCCGGCCTTTGATCCACATGGCGAAAACCCTGGGACCGCCTTGGGGGGCCAAGGTTTTCTTCAGCGCTTTGCCCACCCGCCGCACTTCGACCGCCGCCGGATTCTTTTGCCCAGGGGGCTGGTGATAGTTGTGCTGGCTGTCGCAGGTCAGGCAGATGACCCGCTTGATGCGGCCGTCCACCATGGCCACGATGCGGTGATTGGTGTCGCGGCGGCAGCGGGTGCATACGGCGTCGATCTCACCGCCCACCCGGATATTGTCTAAAGGACGTGAATAAGCCATATGGCGCCTGGTAGTGAAATCAACGCTGGTTTTGATTTATTTTTGCGGGATAGTTCGCGAAATTAAAAATTAAGGATACCACATGGTTATATTCAAGTCAAATCCGGGCCGGCGGGCCGGCCGTCAAAAGGCCTGAATTTCAAGGCTGGCCGAGGTCAGGCCCTGGAGTTCCAGGGCGGCCTCGGGAAAGAGTTGCTGGTGGATGGCCTGGGCGTAGCGGTCGGTCATGCCGGCCACGAAGTCGCAGACGGCCTGGGCCGGCGGGGTATGGTCCATCCGGGCGGCGATGGGGTAGTATTTCAGAAGCAGGTTCCTGTCCGCGGCGAAAGCTCGGTAGAGATCTTCGATGATGAGATTCGACCGGGCCAGGTTTTCGGCCAGGAGCGGGTGCTGATAGACGCGGCGATACAGAAATCCCCGGAGTTCCAGCATGTTCTTTTCCATGGCCGGGGGAAAGGCCAGTTTGAGCCGGCCGGATTCGGGGGAGCTGGCGGCCAGGAGGTCGCCGACCATGGCCCCGATGCTGGTGGCGCTGCGGGGCCCGAAGGCGGCCAGAAGTTCAGGCGGCAGGTCCTGGGGCCGGATGAGCCCGGCCCGCAAGGCGTCGTCCAGGTCGTGGGCCAGATAGGCGATGATGTCGGAGACGCGCACCAACTGCCCTTCCAGGGTGGCCGGGTCTTCGCCGTTTCGGGCGAAAATTGGCCCCTGGCCCTTGGAGTGCCTCAGAATCCCGTCGCGGACCTCCAGGGTCAGGTTCAATCCGCAGTATTCCTTGGACAGGTGATCGACGATGCGCAGGCTCTGGGCTTGGTGGGTGAAGCCGCCGGGGTGTAGGCGGTTAAGCACGCGTTCCCCGGAATGGCCGAAGGGCGTGTGGCCCAGGTCATGGCCCAGGGCTATGGCCTCGGTCAGGTCTTCGTTCAGGTTCAGGGCGTTGGCCAGGGTGCGGGCGATCTGGCTGACTTCCAGGGTGTGGGTCAGGCGGGTGCGGTAATGGTCGCCGGCCGGGTTGGTGAAAACCTGGGTCTTGTAGGCCAGGCGCCGGAAAGCCTTGGAGTGGATGATGCGGTCGCGGTCGCGCTGAAAAGCGGTTCTGAAGGGGCAGGGCTCTTCCTCGGTCAGGCGCCGGGCGTTCCGGGACATGGCGGCCTGGGGGGCCAGGATTCTCAGTTCCCGCTCTTCGGACGCCGCCCGGACGCCGCCCGGACTGTTTTGAACCCCGTCCACCGAAACCGGCCGCCGGCGAACTTCCTAATCCTTCAAAAGGCCGGCGATTTTGGACTTGAGTTCGGACAGGTCGAAACTCTTGATGACGTATTGATCCGCGGCTATGGATTTCATGTCGTCCTTGAAGGTGTCGTAGGCCGAACAGAGAATCACCGGCAGATCGTAGAACTTGTTGCGGATGTCCTGGAGAAGGTCCAAACCGTTGTAATCGACCATTTTGATGTCCAGCACCACCAGGTTCGGTTTTTCCGATTCAATGCGCGTCAGAAGGTCGTGGCCTCCTTCGGCGGTTATTATTTCATAGCCTTCCTCGGCCAGTTCCTCGGCATAGAGCATCCTGATATGGGCTTCATCATCGACGACAAGTATTCTGTTGGCCATGTAGGGCACTCCTGTGGCTGGTTCGGAGCAAGGGGAAAGCCTCCGGTCAGGCCTTGTTTCAATTACGATATATTGTACCCGATTTTCGCCCGGACGGCAAGTGGCGGCGCCGGTCACCAGGGCCAGCGCTTGGTCAGGGCCCGGGCCAAGTCCTCGCTTTGGCCCAGGGCGTCGCGGACCAGGCCGCGGCCGAACAGGCGCATCCGGCGAAGGAGGGGCAGACCGGCGGCCCGGCGGCCCAGGACGGCGCGCAAGGCCAGGGCGGAAGCCAGGAGGGCCGGTATCAGGCGGGTCAGGAGGGCCAGGCTCAAGGCCAGCTTTTGGGCCCGGGTCCGGCCCAAAACCGGGCCGAGGAGGCCGGCCGCGGCCAGGGCCAGTTCCAGGGGCGTCTTGGCCAGAACCAGGAGCAGCCCGAGATTAAGGCAGACCGCGAGATTGAGAACCGGCTTAAGGCCGACCGGGTTCAGGGCCAGGTGGGCCAGGAGCAAAACCAGGCTCCAGAAGAGCCAGAACCAGAAAGCGGCCAGCACCAGGCGCCGGCCCCGGGGGCGGCCGGAGGCCAGTCGGACGGTTGAGGCCGAAAGGGGCGGCAGGGCCAAGGCTAGGGCCGTAGGCGGCAGCCAAGGCGCGGCCAGGGCGGCCAGCCAGACAGCCGCCCACAGGAGGGGGGGAGGGAGGCGGCGGATATGGCCGGCCGGGAATCGGGCCAAGCTCGGCGGCCCCAGGCGTCCGGCCATCGGGGTTCAGTGGCTTTCCCGGCGCAGGGCCTCTTCGGCGGCGGCCAGGTCGGCCGGAACGTCCACTTCCGGCGACAGGCCCGAGACCACGATGACCTTTATGCGGGCCCCGTTTTCCAAGGCCCGCAGCTGCTCCAGGCGTTCCAGGCGTTCCAGGCGGCCTTCCGGCAAGGCCACGAAGCGGCGCAGGAAGGCGGCCCGGTAGGCGTAGATGCCGATGTGGCGATGGTATTCGCCTTCGCCGTCCCGGGGCCAGGGTATGGGGGCGCGGGAAAAATAAAGGGCGAATTGATCCGCGCCGAAGGCCACTTTGACGTGAGCCGGGTTGTGGATGTCCCGGGCGTTGGTCAGGGGGATGGCCAGGGTGGCCATTTCCAGGCCGTGGTCCTCTTTGAGGGCGCGGGCCAGGAGGGCGGGCTGGTCAGGGTCAAAAGCCGGCTGGTCGCCTTGAATGTTCAACACGATATCCTCATCGGCCAGCTTTAGAATATCCGCGGCTTCAGCCAGGCGGTCCGAGCCCGAGGGGTGCTCGGGCCGGGTCAGCACCACCCGGCCGTTGAAGGCCAGGGCGGCGTTCTGAATTTCCAGGCTGTCGGTGGCGATGTGGACTTCGTCCACTTCGGGTATGGCCAGGGCGCGGCGATAGACATGCTCGATCATGGGCCGGCCCCTGATCAGGGCCAGGGGCTTGCCTGGGAACCGGGTGGAAGCCCAGCGGGCCGGAATCAGGGCCACAAGTTTCATCGGGGCGCCCGCCAGACGGGCGACCAGCCGGCGGAGACCTTCTGGCCGGGGGCGACCATGATTTCCGAATCCGGCGGCAGGTAGAGTTCCACCCGGGAGCCGAAGCGGATGAGGCCGAAGCGCTGGCCGCGCTCAAGTTCGTCATTTTCCTTCACCCAGGTGACGATGCGGCGGGCGATGAGGCCGGCCACCTGGACCACGGCCACCGGCCCTTCAGCCGTCTCCAGCACCAGGGCGTTGCGTTCGTTCAAGGCGCTGGCCTTGTCCAGGCTGGCGTTAAGAAAGGCTCCGGGGAAGTAGGTCTGGCTTGACAGGCGGCCGCCTGAGGGGGCCCGATTGACGTGGACGTTGAAGGGGCTCATGAAAATGCTGACTTTTACGGCCGGCCCGGGCATATAGGGGTTGCTCGGCAGGGATTCCACTTTCAGTATGCGGCCGTCGGCCGGGGACAAACCGAAGCCGGGCGGAGGCGCGGGGCGTTCCGGGTCGCGGAAAAACCAGGCGCTGAAGGCGGCCGCCAGGAAGAAGGCCGTGGCCGGGACGCGCCAGCCCAGGGCCAGGGTTATAAGGCCCAGGGCGGCCGGGACGAGTATGAAGACCAGGCCTGGCCGGGCCACGGGCAGGCGGTTATGTATGTTCGGGCCCGGCGTCCGGCTCTGGAAGTAGTCTTTCATGTGGCCTCCAAGGTTGGCGTTAAATTCATCCGGCTCCCGTCGGAAGGCGGCGGTTATTCCGGCGTCCGGCGGATGTCGGCCCCCAGGGCGGCCAATTTCTCGTCCAGCCGGTCATAGCCTCGGTCCAGGTGATAGACCCGGGAAATCTCGCTCCGGCCCCGGGCGGCCAGGGCGGCCAGGATAAGGCTGGCCGAAGCCCGCAGATCGGTGGCCATCATGGGCGCCCCGGAGAGGCGGCGGACCCCCCTGACCACGGCCGTGTGGCCTTCCAAGGTTATTTCGGCGCCCAGGCGGACCAACTCGCTGACGTGCATGAAACGGTTTTCAAAGATGGTTTCATGAACCAGGGCCACGCCGTCGCCTATGGTCATGAGGGCCATGAACTGGGCTTGCATGTCGGTGGGAAAACCGGGATGGGGGCGGGTGGTTATGTCGGCGGATCTGACAGTCTCCCCGGCTTCCACGATTAGGTCGTCCCCCTCCGCGGTCAGGCGAACCCCGGTTTCCCGGAGTTTGTCGTAAACCGCGGTCAGGGCCGCGTGGGGGGGGCTTTTAATCACTATGCGGCCGCCGGCCATGGCGCCGGCCACAATGAGAGTGCCGGCCTCGATGCGGTCCGGCATGACTTGGTGGGCGGCGGGTTCCAGGTCGTCCACGCCGTCGATGACCAGTTGGTCGGTGTCCAGGCCGGAGATGCGGGCGCCCATGGCTTGGAGGGCCCGGGCCGTGTCGGTCACTTCCGGTTCCCTGGCGGC
>JAITUX010000211.1 GCA_031286085.1 Candidatus Adiutrix sp.
GCCGGCCTTTTTAATTCGATGAGAGACAAGGTGTTTAGAGCGGCCCCCCGCTGGTCATGCCCTTGAAGAAAGAAGCCCCTCAGTTGGAGGAGTTGAGCCCGATGATGAAGAATTCAGCCCGACGATTCTTGGTGTAGGCCGCCGCGTTGTTGCCGGGATCGGCCGGACGCCGCTGGCCTTCGGTCATCAGAGCGATGCGCTTGGGGTTGATGCCGTTGTTGACCAGGTAGCGCTGGATTTCCTCGGCCCGATGGCGGCCCAGCTCCAGGTTGTACTTGTCGTTGGAGCGCTTGTCGGTGTGGCCGACCACGAAGATCTGCTTGCCGGGATAGTGCTTCAGGTAGGCGACCTTGTAATCCAGGGCCCGCAGGGCTTCAGGCTTCAGGTTGTACTTGTTGCTGTCAAAATAGACCAATTCGTTGACCAGGGTCGAATCCGGGAAGTTGCCGCTGCGGCCGCAACCCTGGACCGCCAAGACGCTGACACCAAAGACCAGGAACAAAACCAATGCTTTTTTCATGCTCAATCCTCCGTGTTGTTTGTTGAACGATGACTTTATCCATTTTCCGGGACAAGCCACCCCGGGCCATGGAAGCCTTCATCTCAAGGCGTTTAAGTGATTTTGGAAAAACGCCAGTGCCTTTACTGAATCTGTTTTTCCTGCCTTTTTCACGAAACCGGCCACACAATTTACCTGAATTAGCCGCACGCCCGCCGCCGTCACGATTTCGGACACGGCCCGCTCTAAAATACACATGTTGAATATAGCACAATTTTTTTTAGTTGGCAACTTGTTAATTAAGTTTCGAGGTTTTACTTGAAAAAGATTGGCCGCCGCGGCGGCTGGTATGGATAACTCGGTAATTTAACGAGAAAAAATTGGTTAAAGCGCGGTTGCGGCCGCCTGGCCCGGCCAAGAAAACCTGGCCGGGCCATAAAAATTTTTAAGGGCCGGCCGGCCTTTCGGGGCCGGGCGCCGGCCGTAAACGATCGGCCCAGTCGGCCGGCGCGGTGACCCGGGTTTTTTCCAGTCGGCTGGGTTGGCCCTGGATTTCAAGGCGCACCAGGGCTTCGGCCGAGCCTCCGCAATCGCCGTAGGCCGCGGTCAGGCTCCGGGCCAGGGCCATGGTCTCCGGGGACGGGTCGGCCGGCCCGGGCCCGAGGGTCAGGGGGCCGGGGGTTTCTTCAAGCCGGCAGAGGAGATCCCCGGGCCGGGCCAATTCGGCCAGGCGCTGATTGTCTAACCGGTTGCGGCCCACGACCAGCCAAGCCCCGGAATCGGCGGTGAAAAGGCGGCCGTGCTTGATTATCTCGACCAGGCGGGCCGGGGGCCAGGCCTGGTCCTGCCGGCCTTCCGGCCTATCCAGCAGCCACTTGAAGCGGCGGCTGAAACCGGGGTCGGTCAAGAGGCAGCCGCCGGCGGGGGTGGGGGCCGTGAGCCCGAAGCCGGCGGCCAAATCCAGTTGGGGGCGGCGGGCGCGGCCGGAGAGGCCCAGGAGCCGCTCACGGTCCACCCAGCCCCGGGTTTCGGCCTCGGTCGGCGGCAGAAGCCTGGCCGAAAGGGGCCGCAGCACCAGCCCGGGGCGGCCCGAAGCCCGGGCCACGACGTCCATGGCCCGGGGATTCTGGCTCATGGGGCGCTGGCCCAGCACCTCGCCGCTGAAGAGGAAGCCGGGGCGGCCGTCGGCCTCCAGAAGCCCTCCGGCTTTCCTGAGCATCAGGGCGTGGCAGTCCACACAGGGGTTGAGATTGCGCCCGCGGCCGTGGGCCGGGTTCTTGACCAGGGGCAGAAGGTCGTCGTAAATATCCAGGACGAAGATATCCAGGCCCAGGGCTTCCGCCCCCCGCCTGGCCTGGTCCGGGCTGAAGAAGGGGGAGGCGAAGGCCACGAGGTCGGGGCGGAAGCCCTGTTCCATCAAGAGGCGGGCGGCCAGGAGACTGTCGAGGCCGCCGGACAAAAGCCCCAGGGCCTGGACCAGGCCCCGGGCTCTCTGGGCGTCGCTTAGATCGGCTGGGAGCATCTTCAGGCTTGTCCGGATATCCGGCCGGCCAATTCCGGCTGAAAATACTCGGCCAGCCCGTCAATCAGTTCCTCACGGCCCTGGCCGGTGGTCGCGGAGAAGGCCAGGGGCGGGCGGGTCGGGGCGGACCGGAACAGGCTCCCTAAGCGGTCCAGACGGGCCTGGGCCGGGCCGCGGCCGAGCTTGTCGGCCTTGGTGGCCACCACCCAGGCCGGAATGCCCAGGCCGGCCAGCCAGTCCAGGAGGCCGTCCTCGTCCGGCGAGGGGTCGCGGCGGATATCCATCAAAAGGAGGGCCAGCTTGAGCGGCCGGCCGGCCTCCAAATAGTCGGCCGTAAGGGCCCGCCAGCCGGCCACCTGGGCCTTGGGAGCGGCGGCGAAGCCGTAGCCGGGCAGATCGGCCAGCAGGAAGGGCGCCGCGCCCGGGCGGAAGACGACCCGAAAAAAATTTATCTGCCGGGTCCGGCCCGGCGCGGCCCCGGTACGGGCCAGGCCCCGGCGCCCCAGGAGGCGGTTGAGCAGGGAGGACTTGCCGGAATTGGAGCGCCCCAGGAGGGCCAGTTCCGCCCCCAGGGGCGCCGGGAACTGGCGGCCGGCCGCCGCGGAGACCAGGAAATCCACCGCCTGGGCCGGCGGACTCTCCCGGGCCGGTTTCACGCGGCCCCGGCCGCCTTGAACCGGGCCGTGGTCATTCCCCTTCAAAACCCCATGGCTTTGCGGGCCCGGCGTTGGGCTTCCAAGGCCTGCGGAGTGTTGGGGGCCAGGACGGCGACCTGGCTGTAGGCTTGGGCGGCCTCGTCGGTCTTGTTCAGGCGGACATAGAGATCGCCCAGGGCCATGAAGGTTTCGGGGTCCTTGTCGTCAAGCCGCGCGGCGTTGACCAGGTAGTCCAGGGCGGAGTCGTATTCATGCCGGTCCAGGCGCACGAACCCGATGGTCTGGTAGGCCTTGGCGTAGTTCGGGGATATTTCGATGGCCCGGGCCAGGGCGGCCAGGGCCTGGTCGTAATCCTTCATCTTGCGGTAGGTCAGGCCGATGTTGGTATAGGTCAGGTGCTTCTTCTGGTAGAGCAGGTCCTTGAGGCAGTAGTTGAATTCGGCCAGGGCCTGGTCGAAATTGTTCATCTCCAGGTAAACCAGGCCGAGGTTGTTGTGGACGTCGGTGCGGTTCGGGTTGATGGCCAGGGCCTTTTGAAAGCTGGCCACGGCCAGCTCGTATTCCCGCTGTCCGTAATAATAGGCCAGGCCCAGGTAGTTTTCCACGTCGGCGTTGTTCGGGGCCAGTTCCTGGGCTCTCAGGAGTTCCGGCAGGGCCTTGATGTATTCCCCTTGCCGCAGAAGGGCCGAGCCCAGGTTGATCTGGGCCTGGGCCTCTTCGCTGACCTGGTCGCCGGGGGCGGTTTTACGGGTTGAGCGGCGGCTCTCGGAGGGGCAGGCGGCCAGGGCCAGGCACAGGCAGAGGCAGAGGCCCAGGAGGGGGAGGCGGAGGCGTGAAGCGGTCATGGTTTGAACCTCATGGGCCTCAGGGCCCGGTCGGAGCGGGGAATCAAATGACTTTGTTCAAAGGATATTCGATGATGCCTTCGGCGCCCCGCGAAAGGAGGCGGGGGATGAGTTCCCTGACCACGTTGTCGGCCACCACGGTCTCCACGCTCAGCCAGTCGGTCCTGTAGAGGCCGGCCACGGTGGGGGCGTTGAGGCTGGGCAGAAGTTCAATGACCGCGTCGATATCCTTTTCCCGGACGTTGAGCTTCAAGCCGACCAGGCCGCTGGCCCGGAGGGCTCCCTTGAGCAGGAGGGCGATCTGCCGGATCTTGGCCCGCTTGAAGTCGTCGGCCCAGGCGGCGGGGTTGGCGATGAGCTGGGTGTTGGTGGTCATCACCTCGCCCAGGACGCGCAGGCCGTGGGCCCGGATGGTGCTGCCGGTTTCCGTCACCTCCACCACCGCGTCGGCCAGGCCGGAATTTATCTTGGCCTCGGTGGCCCCCCAGGAGAAATCCACGCTTACGGGGATGCCCAGCCGGTCGAACCAGCGGCGGGTGACGTTCACCAGTTCCGTGGCGATTTTCCGGCCGGCCAAATCCTCCGGGACGCGGTAGGGGCTGTCGCCGGCCACGGCCAGCACCCAGCGGGCCGGGCGGTGGCCGGTCTTGGAATAGATAAGGTCTTCCGCCACCACCACGTCCGCCTCGTATTCCACGCACCAGTCCCGGCCGGTCAGGCCGGCGTCCAGGGTGCCGCCGGCCACGTAGGGGGCCATTTCCTTGGCCTTGACCAGGGTGCAGATTATCTCCGGGTCGTCAATGTCGGGGAAATAGTTGCGTTCGCTGACGGCTATGCGCCAGCCGGCCCGGGCGAACAACTCAAGGGTGGATTTTTCCAGGGAGCCCTTCGGCAGGCCCAGGGCCACGGTCCTATCCATCAGTCCTCCGCCAGCCGGAAACGTCCGTCCGGGCCCAGGAGGTAGTGAAAGCAGCTGCGCCGGCCGGTGTGGCAGGAGACGCCGCCCACCTGCTCGATTTTGATGAGCACGGCGTCCAGGTCGCAGTCCAGGCGCACTTCCCGGACTTTCTGCACCCGTCCGCTCCGGCCGCCGCCCTTGTGCCACAGTTCCCGGCGGGAGCGGCTCCAATAGTGGACCTCGCCCGAGGCCAGGGTTTTTTCAAAGGCTTCGCGGTTCATGTAGGCCAGCATGAGGATTTCACCGGTGACGGCGTCCTGGGCCACGGCGGGCACCAGGCCGCCGGACTTGTCGAAATCCGGCTCGATCCGGTCTAGATCCACCTTTGCGCCGCCCATCGGGCCTCTTTACGCCCCCGCCGTTTTTTCCGGTGATTATACGCCACCTCCCGCGCCAAGGCAATAGCCCTCAACCCGTCACAGGGGCTCTAAGGAAGCCCCGGCGCCGGCGGCGCTTTTAATTCCGGCGGCCTTCCGGCTTCGGCTGCTGGTGTCCGCGTTGACCTGTTGCCCGCCGGCTATGGGGTCTCTGGGCCGCCGGCGCTAAAAATCAGGCAGGCTTGGCTTGGGCGAGGGGAGGGGGCCGGTGAGGTCGGGGAGTCTGGTCCGCCCCAGGTAGGCCGTTTCGTAAATATAGCGGCTGGTGAGCACGCGCTTGACGTAGCCCACCGTCTCTTCCGAAGGCAGCGTTTCTATGAAGACGTCCAAAGGCATGGCCGGCTTGGCGGCCATGAGGCTTTTGACGTTGTAAGGCCCGCCGTTGTAGCCGGCCAGGGCCAGGGCCTCATGGCCGAAGCCCTCGATCAAGGCGGCCAGGTACCAGGCGCCGTAGCGGATGTTCACGTCCGGCTCGAAGAGGGT
>JAITUX010000212.1 GCA_031286085.1 Candidatus Adiutrix sp.
CGGGTGCGCGTTCTCCTTATCGCCGGCAACCACGATTCCCCGGCCCTCCTGGAGGCCCCGGGCGACCTTTTGGCGGCCCTGGACATCCATGTGGCCGGCGCCATCAGCCGGGACGACCGTCTGGTAACCCTCCGGGACGAGGCCGGAACCCCCCGGCTCCTGGCCGCCCTGGTCCCCTATCCCCGCGACCGCGACCTTAGGGAGTCGGAACCCGGCGAGAGCCTGGAGGACAAGGAGCGCAAGCTCCTGGAGGCCCTGGCCGGGCATTACCGCCGGCTGGGAGACCTGGCCGGGACGGCGGGCCCGGGAACGCCCAAGACGGCCCTGGGCCACCTCTTCGCCGCCGGGGGCCTGACCGTGGCCGGGGACGGGGTGCGGCCCATTTACGTGGGGGGGCTGGGCCAGGTGCCGGCGGAAACTTTTCCCCCGGCCTTCGACTACGTGGCCCTGGGCCATCTCCACCAGCCCCAGGCGGTGGCCGGGCAAAACCGCCTGCGCTATTCCGGCTCACCCCTGCGCCTGAGCTTCGACGAGCCGGAACGCCCCAAAAGCGTCACCCTGGTGGACTTCACCCCGGACGGCCCGGCGGTGAGCAGCCTGGCCGTGCCGGTCTTCCAGGTCCTTAAGCGTCTGGAAGGCGATTGGCCGGCCCTGGCCGCGGGCTTGGCCGCCCTGGGGGCGGAGGCCCCCGGCGCCTGGGTGGAAGCGGCCTACACCGGGGCCGAAATCATCGGCGATTTGCGGGAGAGCCTGACCCGGCTGGCCGGGGAAGCCGGCCTGGAACTCCTGCGCCTCACGGACTTCAAACGGCGGGCGGATTGGCTGGCCGCCGCCGCCCCGGGTGAAGACCTGGCCGCCCTGGAGCCGGACGAGGTTTTTCGCCGGCGCCTGGAAACCGCCGGCGTGCCAGAGGCCGACCGGGCCGGCCTCTGGGCCGCCTATGGCGAAATAAGGGCGGATTTGGCGGAGGCCCCGGAATATTCCGACTGAATTCATGGAGCCATGAGTGCGCGTCCTCCGTTTGAGAATACTTCACCTCACTTCCCTGGCCGGCGAGTTCACCATCGATTTCACCCACCCGGCCTACCGGGGAGGGGTCTTCGCCATCACCGGCCCCACCGGCGCCGGCAAGACCACCATTCTGGACGCCATCTGCCTGGCCCTTTACGGCCGCACGCCCCGCCTGCCCCGGATAAACAAGGGCGGCAATGAAATAATGTCCCGAAGCCGGGGCGAATGCGCGGCCGAAGTAACCTTTGAAACCCCGGCCGGGCGCTGGCGGGCCTCCTGGGCCCAGCGCCGGGCCCGCCTCAAGGCCGGGGGGCCCCTCCAGGACCCCCGGCACGAAATCGCCGAGGCCGGCGGCCGGCTCCTGGAGAGCCAGCTAAGCCGCACGGCCGCCCGGATAGCCGCCCTGACCGGCCTGACCTTCGAGCAGTTCACCCGGGCTTCGCTCCTGGCCCAAGGCGCCTTCGCCGCCTTCCTGGCCGCGCCGGCCGACGACAAGGCCGCCCTCCTGGAGCAGATAACCGGCACGGCCCTCTACCGCGACATCTCCATCCGCGTCCACCAGCGCCGGGCTGAAGAACGCCGGCGGCTGGAGGATTTGGAAAAGGCCGGCGCCGTGTTGGCCGCCCCGGCCCCGGGAGAAGACGAGGCCGGGTTAAGGCTAAGGCGGGCGGAGCTGGCCGGCCGGCTGGAGAGCCTGGAAGGGGAACTGGCCTCCGGGGGGGAAGCCCGGGCCTGGCTTCAGACCCTGGCCGGCCTGGAAGAGGAAAGGGATCGCCTGGCCGCCAAAGAGAAGGAACTGGCCGGGCGCCGCCAGGCTTTCACCCCCCTGGCCGAGCGTTTGGAGCGGGCCAACCTGGCCCTGCCCCTGGCCCCCTTGGGGGCGGAATTGGCCTTGTTGAGACAGCAGCGGGCGGCGGCCATCCAAAGCCTCTTCCGCGGCGGGCCGAACCCGGCGGGGAGCCCGGGGCGGCGCTGGCCGGGCTAGGCCGGGAACTGGAAGGGACCCAAGCCCGCCTGGCGGAACTGCTCCGGGGCCGCGACCTGGCCGCCCTTAGGGCCGAGGGCCGGGCCGGGCAGCGCCAGGCGGGCGAACTGGCGGCCCTGAAACGGGATTGGGCGGAAGTCAGGCGGCTCCGGCGGGAACAGGCCGAGGTCTCCGCCCGGCTGGCCCAAACCCGGGACCAGGCCCGTGAGGCGGCGGAAGGAATCCGCCGGGCCGAAGCCAAGGTGAAGGATTTGGCCGCCGAAAGCGCCCGGCTGGGGAAAGCCCTGGAAGAAGCCAGGGCCAGGCGCGGCCTGGCCGAGCGGCGCGGCGAGCTTGAACCAGGCCGGCCCTGCCCGCTCTGCGGCGCCCTGGAACACCCCTGGGCCGAACTTGGGCCGGGGCCGGAGCCGGACCAGGACGGGGCGGGCCGAAGCCAGGCCGCCCTGGAGGCGGGCCGCCGGGAAGCGGCCGCGGCGGCGGCCCGCGAAGCCGCCCTGAACCAGGCGGCCAAGGATTTGGAGGAACAGGTCCGCCGGCTGGGCCGGGAAGAGGAACGCCGGAACCTGGCCGGCCGGGCGGCCGCCCTGGGCCTGACCCTGGATATGGGCGGGCCGGGCGCGGCCCCGCCGGCCGGTCTGGCCGAAGCCGAATTGAAGGCGGCCGAAGTTGAAAAACGTCTGGGCGAGGCCGAGGGCCTGGCCGGAAACGCGGACCGGCTGGCCGCGAAAATAAAGGAGTTCAAGGCCGCCTTGGACCGGGCCTCGGCCCTGGAAGAGGAAATTTCGCAGCGCGCCGGGGCCTTCCGCCGCGCCCTGGCGGAAGCCGGCCTGGATAGTGAAGAAGCTTTCGAGGCGGCCCGGCTGCCGGAGGCGGAGCGGCTGGGCCTGGAACGCCAGGCCCGGGAGCTGGAAGCGGCCTCGGCGGCCCTGGCCTCGGCCTGGCAAGACAACTCCGGCCGCCTCCTGGCCGAGCGGGCCAGGAACCTGACAGACCGGACCCGGCCGGAACTTGAGGCCCTCCTGGCCGGCCTGGCTGAAAATCGCCGGGAACTCCAAGGCGCCCTGGGGGCCTTGGACCATAGGCTGGGGGAATTGGCGGCCCTCTCGGCCCGGCGGCTGGCCTGGCAGGTTGAAATAGCGGCCCGGCGCGAGGAAGCCCGGCGCTGGGAGAGCCTCCACGAACTCATCGGCTCGGCCGACGGCAGAAAATACCGGGCTTTCGCCCAGGGCCTGACCTTTGAAAGCCTCATCAGCCAGGCCAACCGCCAGTTGGCCGCCCTGAGCGACCGCTATCTCCTGGCCCGCGACCCGGGCC
>JAITUX010000229.1 GCA_031286085.1 Candidatus Adiutrix sp.
ATGCAACACCGCCCAACCTTGATGCCTCAAACGGTATTTATCCGTAATCTCCATAACTTCATCCACCGGAGCCCGGCGAAACGAGGCCCCCTACAAACGACGATCCCTTAAACCTTCCAAACCCCTTTCCTCGTAACGCTCCACATAACGCCTAAATGTTCGACTGCAAACCCCTAAAATCAACGCCGCCTCTTCCTGGTTCAAGCGGCCACTTCCCCATCCCTGATACGCTTCCTCAAATCTGTGCATCTTTAATCTCCTGTAGCAGCTTCGTCCGTTCCATGGAGACCTCCTTATCGGCCTCCCTTACACTTCGGACAACTCTTACGCTATTACTCCGGACATTTTACTCGCTCTCAACAAACATTTCTATTTTGCGTTGACAGCGGAAACCACGGCCATTGACAATTGAATTGTCCGCTGCCAAAGCACTCGCAACAGCATAAGACCAAGGCCACAAACGCGATCGCCGACCGACCTCAGATGCGGGAGGCGCCGGATCTCCGGGCGGCTTCGGCCACGGCCCGGGCCATCTCCGGCACCACCCGGGGATCAAAGACCGTGGGGATGATATAATCCGCGGTCAACTCGGAATCACTTACCAGTCCAGACAAGGCCCTGGCCGCGGCCATCTTCATATCCTCATTGATCAGCCTGGCCCGGACCTCCAAGGCGCCCTTGAATATACCCGGGAACCCCAGACAATTGTTCAACTGGTTGGGAAAATCGCTGCGGCCGGTGGCCACCACATAGGCCCCGGCCGCCTTGGCTTCCTCCGGCGGTATTTCAGGAATCGGATTGGCCAGGGCAAAAACTATCGCCTTCCGGGCCATGCTTCGCACCATATCGGCGTTCACGGCGCCCGGCCCGGACAAGCCCAAAAAGACATCGGCCCCCCTGATGACCTCGTCCAAGCCCCCTTTCTCGTTCCCCGGATTGGTCCGGGCGGCCAGAGCGGCCTTGGCTTCATTGAGTCCCGGCCGGCCCTTATAAATGGCCCCGCCCCGGTCGCAGACTATGACCCGCGTAACCCCGGCGGCCAGCAGAAAATTGCAGATGGCCGTCCCCGAGGCTCCGGCCCCGTTCATGACCACTTTTATCCGGCTTATGTCCTTGCCCACCACTTTCAAAGCGTTATAAAGCCCGGCCAGCGCGATGACCGCCGTGCCGTGCTGATCGTCATGAAACACCGGAATGTCACAGGCCTCAATCAATTTCCGCTCTATCTCGAAACAGCGGGGCGCGGAGATGTCCTCCAGGTTGATGCCGCCCAGGTAGGGAGTGAGCAAGGCCACCGTCCGCACAAATTCATCCACATCCCTGGTCTTGAGGGCTAAAGGGAAAGAATCTATGCCCGCGAAGCGTTTGAAAAGAATACTCTTGCCTTCCATGACCGGCAGCGAGGCCAGAGGCCCTATGTCGCCCAAGCCCAGCACGGCGCTGCCGTCGGTTATGACCGCCACCATGTTCCACTTGGCCGTTACTTCATACACCGCTTCAGGCCGGCGGACGATCTCCCGGCAGGCTTCGGCCACCCCTGGCGTATATACCAAGGCCAGGTCGGCCATGCTCTCTACGCCGGCCTTGGCGGCGACCTCCAGCTTGCCGCCTTTTTCACGGTGCAGAGCCAACGCCTCCGCAAAAACATCCTTTGACTTATGAGCGCTCATCTATTCTCCACTCACCCTCCGGTTTCGGCCGGCCAAGCTCGCGCAGCCTCGCGGGCCGCCGGCTGGGGGCCCGGGCACGGGCCCTGGCCGCAGGTCAGGCGACCTGATATACAGGGGCAATGGCGGGTGAACCAGCCAGGCCTCCGGTTCCTTCTGAAAAACCTCAGCGCCCAACCCGGCCAGAACCACGGCCGAAACCCGCCGGCCTTCCCCGGTTCCGGCCATAAGTTCCGCCCCGGCCAGGGCGTCCCGGACCAAGGGCCAGGCCGGGCCGTCCACCCTGATCGGCCGCCCTTGGGCGGTCGCGCCCAAGGCGGCCGGCAAAGCCAGGGGCGGCAGGGCCGAAGGCGGCCTCACCAGCCCTTCGCGGCCGTGGAGGGAGACAAAAACCTCTCCGTGCCGGGCGTCAATGACCGGAGCGGCCAGGGCCTCTGGATCCGGCTCGTCGGCCAGAATCTGGGCGGCCAGCACATCCAGAGTGCCAAGGCCCAGAACCGGCCGGCCGGCGCCCCAGGCCAGGCCCTTGGCCAAGGCCAGACCGGTACGGAGACCGGTGAAGCTGCCGGGCCCACGGCCGACCACCACCAGGTCCACCTGGTTGGGCGCCAGGCCGTTATCTCCGAGCATCCGGGCCGCCAAAGGCGGCAACAGTTGGGAATGGAGACCCGAATCGCCGGCGTGGTCGGCCAATATTTCCACCGCCCCGTGCCGCCAGCGGATCAGGGCGGCCGCGGCGCGGTCAGTGGCCGTGTCCCAGGCCAGAACGTTCAGCGGCTTCAAGGCTATTCCGCCGGAGTGGCCTGGGGCGCCGCCGGAACGGAAAACCGGGTGACGAGGCGGTCGATGTCGTTGTAAAAAACCAGGAGCATCAAGAGGCCCAGGCAGACCACTCCCACCCACTGGGCGGCCTCGCGGAACTTAAGGCTCAAGCGCCGGCGGCGCAGAGCCTCGATGAGGAAAAATAAAACCTGGCCGCCGTCCAGAACAGGTATGGGCAGAAGGTTTAAAACCCCCAGGTTGACGCTAATGAAGGCGGCCAGGTTCAACAGGGCTTCCCAGCCGGCCTTGGCCCGGTCGCCGGTGACTTCGGCTATGAGAATGGGCCCGCCCAAGGTCCGGGCCGAGATCTGGCCGGTGACGAGTTTCCGCACCGATTTAACCGTCAGCCCCACCATGTTGACGGTCTCCTGAACTCCCAGCCAGCCCGCCCGCCAAAAGCCCACCGGCTCGGCCAGGGTTTCAGGGCGGGATTCCAGGCCCACCATGGGCGTAAAGGTGACTTCGCCGTCCTGGTTGAGGCCGGTGCTGATTTGCGGAGTCACGACCAGGTCCAGGGTCCGGCCGTCCCGCTCCACCGTCAGGGTCAGGGGTTTCGGGTCGGGTGGACGGGTGGTGCTACCCCGCCGGGCCCGGGGGCCCTGAATGGCTTCCAACACATCTTCCCAATCGGGCGTCGGCCGGCCGTCAATGGCCAGGATGAGGTCGCCGCCGGCCACCCCGGCCGCCTCCGCCGGGGAACCGGCCGCGGTCCTTTCCACCACCGGCCTTACGCGATGGGTCAGCCCCACATCATGGACTATGCGCGGGTCACCGAAAATATCGCGGGTCTCCCTGGGGACGGGAGTAAGTATGACGGTGCGGTCGGAAGCGCCGGTCCGGCCGACGACCAATTCCAGGGGCGCGCCGCGCCCTTCCTCCAGGGCGGTCTCCAAGGCATCAAAGTATTGAACCGGCCGTCCGGCCACGGCCAAGAGGCGGTCGTCCAGGCCAAGGCCGGCTTCAAAGGCCGGGCTCCCGGGCG